>NZ_JBQKHC010000002.1:0-191472 GCF_052118485.1 Collinsella sp. LCP21S3_C7
GCCAGCCCCAGCTCCCGGGTCGCCCGGTGAAGGCGAGGAAGAAGGGCGTGAAGGGAGCGAAGAGCGTTGCTGCCTAGGCTAGCCCCTTGTCACACAAACTACCGAAGCCTCTTGTTTTTTCCGATATGGATGGAACACTGTTGACGAGTGACAAGCAGATGAGCGACGCCACCTGGACGATGCTCGACGAGCTCGCACGTCGCGGCATTGAGTTTGTACCGTGCACGGGGCGTCCGCTGTCGGGCGTCTTTGAGGCCATCCTCGCCCATCCTGCCGTGCACTACGCAGTCTGCGCCAATGGCGCTAGCGTCTGGCAGCTCGACGAGGATGTGCCCACCGATGCCTCACGCGCCACGCGCATATTGAGCCGACCGCTCGACCGCGCCATCGCCCACCGCGTCCATAGCATTGCCGCCGGCCACGATGTGACCTTCGATATCTTCGCGGACGGGCGGTGCTTCCTCCCCCGCTCGCTCTACACGCGCCTGGACGAATTCTGCGGCGGAGATCCTCACATCGCGGCTTCGCTCAAGCGCACGCGAACGCCGATCGACATGGATATCGACAGCAAAATCGACGAGGTCGAGGTGCTCGAACGCATCGCCATGTACTGGCACGACTCAGCCGACCGCGATGCTATCGTGGCGGCGCTCGACACACTCGAAGGCATTGAGGTCACGCGTTCGTACGCCATGAATATCGAGGTCATGGGCGGGGGCGCCACCAAGGGAACGGCATTGGCTTGGCTATGTGGGCATCTGGGCGAGCCTCTCGCCGACGCCTGGGCGTTCGGCGACAACATCAACGACATACCCATGCTGCAGGCGGCGGGCCACGGCATGGCCATGATCAACGCCGAGCCCGAGGACCGCAAGGCCGCCGACGCCATCACCGAACACGACAACGACCACGACGGCGTCGCCCACACCATCATGGCCGCCCTCGCCTAGCAGCAGCAACCCGGCAGGGTAGCTAATTTGGGACGGGGCTTTTTTAGCTACCCTGGTCACAGTAGTCGTTGGGGGCACTCTTCGCGGGGCGCTGCAAGGACTGTCCCCATCTGCCGAATTAGGCGAGACTCTCCAGCACGCGACGGAGCTCCTGCTGGACGGCGTGGTCGCGGTTGCACCCCACCACGCGATCGGCGACTGCCTTGAGCGCGGGGCGCGCGTTTTCCATCGCGCAGCCCGTGCCGACAAAGCGAATGATCTCGTAGTCGTTCATCGAGTCGCCAAAAGCCATGACCTCGTCGCGTTCGACGCCATAGTGCTCCATGAGCTGTGCGATGCCCGAGGCCTTCGACACACCGGGCTGCATGGCATCGATCCACGCGTTGCCCGAAGGCGCAAAGGTAAAGAACTGGCCGAGCTCGCGCTGCAGTACGTAAGCGCTGTCCATAACGGCACCATCATCGCAAAAGATACTCGCCTTGATGATATTTACGCTGGGATCGGGCAGCTCCCAAATGCGCTCGGCATTGGGAAGGTCCTTATCCACCTCGCGCACGAACTTACTCTCGTCATCGAGCAAGAAGGACTTGGTTCGGTCAAAGAGCGCAAGATGCAGATTGGGAAACGTCGCGACGGCCTGGGCTAGCTTTCGAATCGCCAGGTGCGAATACACCTCACGGCCTACCATTTTGCCGTCGGCGTAGACCTGGGCACCGTTAGCTGCGACAAAGTCCATTTTGTCGCGAACGGGCGCAAAGAACTCGCACAGGCGATCGTAGCGGCGGCCTGACGATGCGGCAAAATGCACGCCATGCTCGCGTAGCGCCAAAATCAGTTCGTAGGTCTCGGGAGGCACCTGGCCGTTTTCGTCAAGCAACGTGCCGTCCATATCGGATGCAATCAGCTTAAACATAGAAAAGCTCCCTTCGGGCTTGCTGGAATCGAACGTGTATCCGATTCCAACGTACCCAAAGGGAGCTCAAATAAGACCCCGCAGTCATAAACGTTACATAGACCTGGCAAATAGCTCACGCGCGCCAGAGAGCCCACGGTCGCGGCGTCAGGCGACACGCCAAAGAGTGTCCCCAGCGACTAGTCGTTTAAGAACGTCCCCGATGACTAGTCGGCGTAGGTGAAGGTCGTGACGTCGAACATGCCCTCGGGGCGGATGCGGAGCGTCGGGATGACCGGCAGGGGCAGGAAGATGATGCCCATGATGGGGTCGAGCGGCGGCTCAATACCCATGGCGCGCGCCTTGACCATAAAGTCGTCGTGCTGCGCCGCGACATCCTCGGCCGTGCCCTCGCTCATCAGGCCACCGAGCGCCAGCGGAATGCGCGCCACGACCTCGCCGTTGCGCACCAGCACGTGACCGCCCTGGCCCACGGCCTCAACAGCAGCCATCATATCGGCGGCGTTGTCGCCCACCACGCACACGTTGTGCGAGTCGTGGCCGATTGTGGAGGCAATGGCGCCACCGGTGATGGTGAAACCGCGCACCCAGCCGCGACCGATATGCTTGCCGACCAGGCCCAGGCCAGCGGGGCCGTCGCCGTCGACGCCCTCGGCTTGCAGCGACACGCCGCGGCCATGGCGCTCAATCAGCATAATGCGGCGCAGGCCCTCGGCGCTCTCGGGGCGAGCCATACCCGTGATGGCCTTACCCGGCACCACGTCAATCACAGCCTCGCCCGGCTTAAAGGCATAGTCGAAAACGTCGAGCGAAAGCTTCGGCAGCTTAACAGAGGCGCGCAGCTCATCGGCAAGGGCTGCAACCTCAGCCATCTCGGGTGCGATCTCGCCCACAAAGGTGCCATCCTGCGCCACCAGAGCACCGGCGGCATATACGCGATGCGGGGCCGTGGCAAACGTCAGATCGTTGAGCACCAGCAGGTCGGCACGCTTGCCCGGAGCGATGGCGCCGCGGAGCTCATGCGGGTCACGACAGCCGTGGTCCAGGCCAAAGGCCTCGGCCGTGGAAAGGGACGCCATGGAGATGGCGACCACCGGGTCGATGCCGGCCTCGATAGCCACGCGGCAGGCATTGTCGATCATGCCGGTCGAAAGTGCATCGGAGGGAGCGCGGTCATCGGTCGCGAAGCAGCAGCGGCGGGCACGGGCGGGGTTTTCCAGCAGCATAGGCGACAGGTTGGCAAGATCATGGCTGCAGGTGCCCTCGCGCAGCATGACATACATGCCGCGGGATAGCTTGTCGAGCGCTTC
Organism: Collinsella sp. LCP21S3_C7; assembly: GCF_052118485.1. NCBI lineage: Bacteria > Bacillati > Actinomycetota > Coriobacteriia > Coriobacteriales > Coriobacteriaceae > Collinsella > Collinsella sp. LCP21S3_C7. The sequence continues at coordinate 3,174 of NZ_JBQKHC010000002.1, forward strand.
CTCGGGAATCGTCGACTCGTGGTCGGCGATAATACCCGCCGCGGCATAGGCGTTGAGATCCTTGCCGGCAACAAGCGGAGCATGACCGTCAACCTGCTTGGACGGTGTCTGGTTGGCAGCATCGATGCGAGCGCAGGTCTCGGGGTCGGCCATAAAGACACCCGGCAGGTTCATCATTTCGCCCAGACCAAAGACGTCGCCCGGATGCTCGGCAAAAAACGCCTGCATATCGGCAGCAGTGATGACGGCACCGGCCTGCTCGTCGGGCAGTGCGGGCACGCACGAAGGCATCATGTACTTGATGGAGATGGGCGCGCGACAACCGTCCTCAATCATAAAGCGCAGGCCGTCTAGGCCGGAAACGTTAGCGATCTCGTGGCTGTCGGCAATAGCGGTGGTGGTGCCACGCGTCGCCGCCATGCGCGCATACTCGGCGGGACGGATGTTCGAGGACTCGATATGCAGATGTCCGTCGATAAAGCCGGGTGCGAGATAGCGACCCTGACAGTCGATAACCTCAGCTGCCTCGTACGTGCCAGCAGCGTCATCTCGACCATCGTAGAGAACACCGACAATCACGCCGTCCTTGACGGCGACGCTACCGGGCGCCACGCGCTGACCGTACACATCAACGATCTGTGCGTTGGCAAACAGCGTGTCGACGGGCACGCGGCCCTCGGCGGCATCGATCACAGACCTCATGACCTCAACGGACATACATACTCCTTTAACCGTAGAAAAAAGCTGCGGAGCGGACAGACCTTCACCGCAGCAAGCCAATAGCCATTGTATGCCCAAACGATGGGCCAGCAATACGCCCCTCTGCTTAACGGCACGCACCACTTGGCGCAATGGGGACAGGTTGCTTTGCACCACTGACAAGGAGTGTCCCAAAGTGCCGGCACAAAAGGATCATCCCTAAGTGCCAAAAAGGCCGCAGTCGGAAATCCCGGCTGCGGCCTTGTTGCACTTGTGAGGTCAACTTGCTCGTTAGACCAACTTGAAGCCCTTGCGCTTGCCCACGGAGAGGGTGTCGCCCAGCTTGAGGGCACTGGGGTCGATGTTGTAGCTCTTGGGAGCCACGGCCTTGCCGTTGATCTTGACACCGCCGCCATCGATGTCGCGACGAGCCTGGCCGGCGCTGGCCGAAAGACCCAGGTCCTTGAGCAGGCCGGCAAGGTAAATCTGGCCCTCGTCGTTTACGGTCAGCTCAATATGCTTCTCGGGGAAGTCGGCGAGCTGGCCCTCCTTGAACACGCGGTCGAACTCGGCCTGAGCCTCGTCGCCGGCACCGGCGCCGTGGTAGGTGTCGCACAGGTCGCGGCCCAGAGCGCGCTTGAGCTCATAGGGATCGGCAGAGCCATCGGCCAGGGCAGCGTCGATCTTGTCGACCTCGGCCGGGGTGAGCGAGCTCGCCAGGCGGTAGTACTTGCCGATCATCTCGTCGGGGATGGACATGGTCTTGCCGAACATATCCTTGGGCGCGTCGGTCAGACCGATGTAGTTGCCATAGGACTTGGACATCTTACGGACGCCATCGGTGCCCTCGAGCAGCGGCATGGTGAGCGCGATCTGCGGCTCCATGCCCATCTTCTCCATGAGCTCACGGCCGGCGAGCAGGTTGAAAAGCTGGTCGGTGCCGCCCATCTCCACGTCAGCCTTGATCATGACCGAATCGTATGCCTGCATCACGGGATACAGGAACTCGTGCAGGGCGATCGGCGTCTGGGACTGATAGCGCTTGGTAAAGTCATCGCGCTCAAGAATGCGGGCGACGGTGAACTTGGAGCACACCTGCAGCAGACCGGCCAGGTCCATCGACAAGATCCAGTCGCCGTTGTGCACGATGGTGGTCTTCTCGGGGTCCAAGATCTTCATGGCCTGGCTCACGTAGGTCTCGGCGTTGGCCTCGATCTGCTCCTGAGAAAGCTGCGGGCGGGTGGAGTTCTTGCCCGAAGGATCGCCGATCAGCGCGGTACCGTTGCCGATGATCAGGGTGACGTTGTGGCCCAGGTCCTGGAACTGGCGCATCTTGCGCAGGGGCACGGCGTGGCCCAGGTGCAGGTCGGGGCTGGTGGGATCGACGCCGAGCTTGATGTTGAGGGGCTCGCCCTTCTCAAGCTTCTTGCGAAGGTCGGCCTCGGGGACGATCTTCGCGGCGCCCGAGGTGATGATACGCATTTGCTCGTCAACAGACAGCATTGGGTATCCTCCTTTTGCTATAGCACCCTCGCCGAAAACGGCGGTGCTGGAAGTCCATAAACTCTCATATGATAACAAACTGACGCGACGCGGCACCTACGACAGGAAAATCCTCGTCCTGCCGCATGCGTCGATGGCAACTGGCAGACGTGTACCGTCACGATCGACCAGATAGCGCGTCTGCCGGCGACGCAAGCAGTCGCGGCAACAGGCCTGTCCCGTCGCATCGGTGGCACAGACGCCCTCGGCGGTCAGCAGGCAGTGCTCGCACACCATGAGCTCGGTACGATCGGTATCGACGGGGCCCAGGACGCCAGGACAGGCGGCAAGCTCGGCAATGCGTTTCGCATCGTGAGCGACAAGTTCGGCAGGCAAAAACACGCGCTGCGCCCCAAGCCCTCGCAACCAGGCGAGCGTTGCCCGGTTCGCACAGAACACCGGCGCTGCCACGTCAAAGGCGACGCGCAGTTCGCGAGCTATCGCCACTTGTCCCAGATTACGACAGACGATGCGGCCGGCACGCTGCATGAGCGACCGAGTGCGCTCGATATCGCCCACACGGCAGACCTCGTCGAGCACAACAGTCGCACCGGACAGGTCGAGCTCTTCGTTCGGGTCCTGGTCCATCAGCTGCCAGGCAAAGACCAAGCGAGCGGCGACAGACTCTGCAGGTTCTTCCGGCTGCGTACCGCTATCCATCAGAACGCCCGCAAACGGCAGCGTCTCGACAGCGCGTTTCGCAAGCACGGCCGCATCGGCCTCGGCCCGCATGCGCTCCAGCGCCGCCGCCGTTTGCTCAAGCACACCAGCGCTGCGAATCAGATACACTTCGCAGCCCGCGTCGACCTTGCGCTTGCAATGGACAACGATGCGCTCCCCCGCCGCGGCATCCACCGGGCAGGGAACTTGCGGCCAGCGTTTAGGTACATCGGGACGCGCGTCGGCGCCCGGGTAAAACCTGATCTCGAGCGTATCGCCCGCCGCCACGGCGGCATCGAGCTCGACGGTCACTTCCTCGTGTCCCACGGCAACCAAACGGCCCACACGCACGCCCTGGTTGATCGCGCGTTCAAAACTCATAAGCTCCGCGCCCGAGCGGCCTCGCAGATACGCGTCGGTAAACCCGCGGTTAAACGATCTTCCCAGCTCACGTTCGAGCGCCTGCACGGCATCGGAATCCCACGCGCCATCACGCAGCATATCGAGCGCCCGGCGCCACGCCCGCACCACGTTGTAGACGTAGTCGGGGTTCTTCATACGCCCCTCGATCTTGAGCGACGCCACCCCGGCAGCAACAAGCTCGGGTAAATGAGCAATGCCCAGATAGTCACGCGGGCAGAGCAGACGATCGCCTTCGACGGCAACGACGCTCTCCCCAGCCTCATCTACCAAATCGTATGCCAGGCGGCACGGCTGCGTGCAGTCGCCACGCATCGCCGACCGTCCGCGCCGCAGGGCCGAAAACTCGCACGCGCCCGAATAGCCAATGCATATGGCGCCATGGCAGAACACCTCGATGGGCACACCGGTAGCGCAGAGCGTCGCAATCTCTGCCACGGTCAGCTCGCGCGCCGTCGTCACGCGCTCGACCCCCAGCTCGTCAGCCGCCAAACGCACGGCGCCCTTGCTATGGACGCCCGCTTGGGTGGACAGATGAATCTCGACCCCCGGAATTGCCGCATGCAGCGCGCGGGCTAGGCCCGCATCTGCCACGATCAGTGCATCGGCGCCCAGCGCATGCGCATGTGCCCCCAGTGCCACGGCTTCGGACAGCTCGTCGTCGAACACGAATACGTTGAGCGTCACGTACACGCGCGCACCATGGGCGTGCGCCACGGCACACCCGCGCGCAAATTCGTCATCACTAAACCCGTGCGCACTCACGCGGGCGTTAAATCCGCTCAACCCGGCATAAATGGCATCGGCACCTGCCGCGATCGCGGCGAGCATCTGATTGAGCCCGCCAGCCGGAGCCAACAGCTCGGGCAGTGCCAGCCCCGATGTTGGCGTCCCATTCCCGCATTGTCTGCTAGGCTCAGTCGCCCAAATCGCCATCGGCAAACTCCTTACCAAGGTATGCAATCGCTCTGTTAATTGCCGTCAACCAGCATACACGAGGCTTCGCGCGGCTCGATTGGTTTATCGTGTAATAACTTATGTCCATCCTGCCCGACGCACACCCGCCGCCTGGCACGACATACTTGGAGGTCAACATATGGGTCCTCGCCAACGACAGGGACACGGTCGCTCTAAGACGCACGTCCTGCCCGTCATCCTGCTTTCGCTTTTGGGCTTTTTGCTCATCGCGGGCGTAGCATTTGGCATCGGCATGATCGGCAACGTCAACCGCTGGCTGTCCGACCTGCCCGACTACACCGACGCCAACGCCTATCTGGTCAGCGAGCCTACCGAGATTGTTGACTGCAACGGCAACAAGATCGCCAGCTTCTATACCCAAAACCGCAAGTCCATCACCAAGGACCAGGTCTCCCCGTACGTCCTGCAGGGCACGATCGACGTCGAGGACGAGCGTTTCTACGAGCACGGCGGAATCGACCTCTTGGGCATCGCGCGTGCCTCGGTGGCAACCCTTGCCGGCGGCCACGAAGGAGCCTCGACCATCACCCAGCAGCTGGTGCGCAACACCATCCTGCAGGAGGAACAGTTCGACTCGACCATCGAGCGTAAGGTGCGCGAGGCCTATATCGCCATCAAGATGGAGGACATGTACTCCAAAGACGAGATCCTCATGATGTACCTCAACACCATTTACTATGGCCACGGCGCCTATGGCATCGAGGCCGCCGCCGAGACCTATCTCTCCAAGAGTGCTTCCGACCTCACCCTGAGCGAGGCCGCACTGCTCATCGGTCTGCCCAACTCGCCTTCACAGTACGACCCCACGGTCAATCCCGACCTGGCGCTTTCCCGCCGCAATAAGGTGCTCGACAACATGCTGCGCCTGGGCCACATCACGCAGGAAGAGCACGATGCCGCGCAGGCTGAGCCCATCACCCTCAACGTGACCGAGATCTCGGGCAGCGGCGTCGACGTATACTCACAGCCCTACTTTGTCTCCTACGTCAAGCAGCTGCTCGAGCAGGAGTTCTCCACCGACGTACTCTTTAAGGGTGGCCTGACTGTTAAGACCACCATCGACCCCACCATGCAGCAGGTGGCCGAGGAGGCTGTGCGCTCACAGCTCGACACGCTTTCGCTCGATGGCCTGGACATGGGCATGGTTGTCGTTGACCCCAAGACCGGCTACATCAAGTGCATGGTGGGCGGCTACGACTACAACGCCGACGAGAATCACGTGAACCACGCTACGGCAAAGCGCCCCGTGGGCTCCACGTTTAAGGCCTTTACGCTGGCAACTGCCATCCAAAACGGCATGAACCCCAACGTTATTCTCAACTGCAACTCGCCACTCAAGGCCAAGGGCACCACGACCGAGGTGCAAAACTATGACAAGCAGAGCTATGGCAACATCACGCTTAAGCAGGCAACGGCATACTCATCCAACACCGGCTATATTCAGGTGGCCGAAGCCATCGGCAATGACAAGATCATGTCGCTCGTCAAAAAGCTCGGCATCGATCCCGCCAAGGACAATATCGAGGACGTTCCCGTCATGACGCTCGGCACCGGGTCCATCTCACCGCTCGAGATGGCATCGGCCTACGCCGCTTTTGCCAACGGCGGCTATTATCGCCAGCCGATCGCCATCACCGAGATCGACTCGCGTACCGGCTCGGTTCTGTACCAGCACACCGACAATCCCACGCGGGTGCTCACCGAAGGTGAGGCTGCCGCGGTTACCGACGTTCTATCCGGCGTCATGCAGGGCAGCGGCACGGGTGCCGCCGGCGCGCTGAGCGTCAACCAGCCCTATGCCGGCAAGACGGGCACCACTGACAACACCACCAACCTGTGGTTCTGCGGCTACACGCCGCAACTGGCATGCGCCCTGTGGACCGGTTATTCCGCAGGCGAGATTCCCATCCAAAAGTACGGTTCGGACCTGCTGGGCGACAGCACCAACCTGCCCGTCTTTAAGAAGTTCATGAACACCGTTCTTGCGGGCGCCGAGCGCGAGGAGTTCCCGACCGGAACGGCTCCCACGTACAAGAACAATAACGTCTGGAAGTTCTACGGCACAAACAACAAGAAGAAGGAAGAGGACGAGGATAAGGACGAAGACGAGGAAGAAGAGACGGAGACCACCGGCGGGAGCGGCAACGAGGGCGGCAACACCGGCGGCGAAGGCGATGGCGGCAGTACCACCCCTACTCCCGACCCCAGCCCCGATCCCAGCCCCAGCCCCAGCCCCGACCCTGGCCCGACCCCCGATCCCAGCCCTAGCCCGACCCCCGATCCTTCCACAGGTCAGTAGATAGCAAAGCGCCCGAGCAGCTCAAATGCTCGGGCGCTTTTTGCTGGGACATACATGGCATATCGCGCGCAATCGAGATGCCACGACAGGAGCGTCACAAAAAGGGCGTCGGCTCAAAACCGACGCCCCTGTATTTCCACCGTCTTAGCTGGCGTTGTTTACGCGCGTAAAGCTATTTACGCGCGGCACTGAGCTTGTTAATCAGCGCTTCGAGGCGTTCGCCATCCTCGGCAGTCTGAGCGATAACCAAAATCGTGTCATTGCCGGCAAGCGATCCGAGCACATCGGGCAGCTCGGCCGCATCGACAGCCGCGGCAATGCCCGAGGCGGTGCCGGGCTGAGCCTTAATCATAACCAAGTTGTCGGTGCGCAACACACCGGTAACCAGCTCGGAGACCATGCGCTGCAGGTGCAGGTCCTCAGCCAGAACATAGATGCCCTCGGGCAGTTTGCGCAGCCCCATATCGGCGATGTCACGCGAAACCGTCGCCTGCGTGCAATCAAAGCCCATGGCGCGGAGTTCGTCCACCAGCACGCGCTGCGTACGCACGTCTTTATTGCGCACGATATCTCTGATGGCATCCTGGCGCCCGTTGCGTTTTTTAGCCATATAAAACCTCACTCCATAGATGGCGAAGACAATCTATCAGTGATTGAATAGTTTAGCGCTATTTGAGGCTATTTGTGAATAAGAACGCATTTCGAAACAATTCTATGCAAATTATTTGCGAATATGACACAGCTAGGCTATCCTTGCGCCCGTTCTGTTCAAAAAAGCAGCCAGATGCGCATACATAACGCAGCGCATAGGCTTAACGTTGGCAATCGGCCCAAACAAAAGCCCAAGGCCTCGGCGCTCTCCCTTAAGGGCCACCGCCATCTGGCGGGTCCGCACGTCGTTGAGCATATCACGCAATCGTGCCGTGCGCTCAATTGAAGACACCCCATGGGGGCTCAGGCACAAATTCTCGATACAAGCAACCAAGCGGCCATAGTAAAACCGTTGGCAGGCCAGCTTTAGATGGTTATCGTCATCTATTGCGTCAAATGGCACGCAAAGCTCTTCAAGCGCCTTGGCGTCATCGGAAAGTCGCGAGAACATGGTGGGGTCGAATGAATCCGCAACCGATGGCGCGGCCGTATGGAAACAAGCTTCGGCGCACCCAAATACGCGTTCCGCATGCGAAAGGGCAGGCGCCAAAAAGGCGATCGCACGATACGACTCGGCATGCTGCAGACACAACTCAAACAGGGAGCGTTCATACATCACGCCGGAATGTTGACAAACCAGACCGCTCTCGACCAACTTGGCCAGGCCTAAAGCCCGGTCTCCATCGTCGGCAAGAGCAATGGATTGCGCGTCCAACATACGAGAATGGCGTTCCCGATGCGTATCGTAGCGATCGAGCGACACCGAGGGAAATACGATATCTGCCGAGGTCTCACAAGCGACATCGAGCATTGCCAAAAACGCGTGCGGCGCAAACCACTCGTCGGCGCTCATAGCGATAATGTGGGCCCCGCGCGAAGCGGCAAAACCCTCGCGAAGGCAAGCTCCGCTCGACGGATCGTCAACGTCTATCAAATCGATGTGAATATCTCTGCCCGCGGCAACATCGAGCGAATGACGAACGCCCGGCGCAGCGTTGCGACATGCAACGACAATCTGCATATCGTAGAGGTCTTGGTTTTGGACGCTTTCGAGTGCACGCATCGCGTAGCTGGGCGAACCCTCCACAACAAGGATCACCGAAAGTCGCGGAAGCGAGCCACGTCGAAGCAAGTTATCCATCCTCTCGACAGGAATAATCAACTGCCGTTCATGGTACACCCCGGCAATAAACGCAATGAGTCGCCTGATGCGCTGCACGCCAAGAACAGATGTTGCACACGGCTCGCCCACACGAGCAGCATACTTAGATGGCTCTCGCTTCTCACCTATTCGAGCGCGACGAGCTCGGTGGGGTCATAATCTACGCCCATAAAGGTAAGGCCGCACGCCGGCGCCGTGGGACCCGCAGCAGTACGATCGCAAGCGTCAATCACCTCGCGCATCCACTCGGGATCGCGGCGATGCATGCCGATCTCGACGAGCGTTCCCACGATGGTGCGCACCATCGAATGCAAAAACGCATTGCCCTCGATGGTAAACGTGAGGATATCCTCGCCAAAGGCGACCTCGTGGCCAAACTCGGCACGCATCACGCAACGATGCGTTGGCTTGCCCACGGCAGAAGCGACCTTACAAAAGCTCTTAAAGTCCTGTTCGCCCAAAAGCGCTGGGCAGGCGGCTGCCATCGCATCCACGTCCAAAGGATAACGATGCCACCATACCGCACCACGCGATAGCACCGGACGCGCATCGCGATCGGCAATGCGGTAGGTATAGGTCCGAGAACGTGCGTCGAAACGCGCAGAAAAGCCCTTACGGGCCTTGTAGACCTCATTAACGGCGATATCTTTGGGCAGCAGCGCGTCCATAGCTCGCAGCCACCTGCGGCGCGTTAAAGCGAGCTCAGCATCCGTAACGGGCACGCTGATGTATTGGGCCACCGCATGCACCCCTGCATCGGTGCGCCCGGCACACGTCAAATCGACTGAACGGCGCAAGAGCGTCTCTATGGCAAGACGCAGCTCTCCGGCAACCGTCGTCTGCCCCGGCTGCTCGGCAAATCCGCTATAGGACGAGCCGTCATAGGCAACACGAAACACCAACGTGGCATCGAGCTCTGGAGTCAAATTGAAATCAGACGGCGCGGTCATGGGCGCTCCCAACAAACAAACAACGATATCGTGACAAAAAAAGAGGGGTACGCGAACGTACCCCTCGAATATAGCCTATGCAGACGAATTGTCTACTCAGCGGTCTCCTCAGCAGGAGCCTCCTCGGCAGCGGTCTCCTCGACAGCCTCGACCTTCTTGGGAGCAGCGGCCTTCTTGGGGGCCGGAGCAGCCTTCTTGGCCTTGGGCGTGCAAGGCTCGGTGACGAGCTCCATGATAACGATGGGAGCGTTGTCGCCCTTACGGTTACCGAGCTTCATGATGCGGGTGTAACCGCCGTTGCGATCCTGCCACATGCCCTGAGCAGCCTTGTCGAAGATCTCGGCAACGAGCTGCTTATCGCCGAGCTTGGCGATAGCCAGACGACGAGAGTGCAGGTCGCCCTTCTTGGCCCAGGTGATGATCGGCTCGACAACCGAACGCAGCGCCTTAGCGCGGGTCTCGGTGGTCTTGATGCGGTCGTTCTCGAAGAGGGCCTTGGCCAGGCTCTTCTTCATGGCCTTGGTGTGGCTCGCATCGGTGCCGAGCTTCAGGCCCTTCTTAACGTTGTGACGCATGGTCTAGTTTCTCCTCAAATATGCGAAGCATTAAGCCTTCAGGCTCAGGCCCATGGACTCAAGCTTGTCCTTCACTTCCTCGATCGACTTAACACCGAAGTTGCGGATGTTCAGAAGATCGTTCTCCGAGAACTCAACGAGCTGACGGACCGAGTGAATGCTGGCACGCTTAAGGCAGTTGTAGGAACGGACAGAAAGGTCCAGATCCTCGATCTGCTTGTCCAGCTCGGCGTTGTCGTTGGTGACCTCGGGAGCGAAGATCGAAACCTCCTCCTCGACCTCGGGGGTCTCGGCAAGGTTCATAAAGGCAGCCATATGCTGGTTGATGATATTGGCAGCCTGGACCACGGCGTCGCGCGGGGCGATGGAGCCGTTGGTCTCGATCTCGAGGACAAGGCGGTCGTAGTCGGTGTGCTGACCGACACGGCAAGCCTCAACGAGCTTGGCGCAACGGGATACCGGCGAGTACAGCGAGTCGACGTGGATCACACCGATGGGATCGTTGTCGCGCTTGTTGGCCTCGCCAGAGACATAGCCGCGGCCATAGCCGATGCGCATGCTCATGGTGAGATGGCCACCCTCGGTGAGCGTAGCGATGTGCTGCTCGGGGTTGACCAACTCAAACTCGGACGGAATAAAGAAGTCCGCACCGGTGACCTCGCAGGGGCCGTCAACCGAGATGGTGGCGGTCGCCTCGTCGGTCGTGCCGAGAGCCCTGAAGACAAGACCCTTGACATTCAGGACGATGTCAGTGACATCCTCGACCATGTTAGGGATGGTCATGAACTCGTGCTGCGCACCATCGATCTGAATAGCCTCGACGGCGGCACCCTCGAGCGAGGACAGAAGAACGCGACGCAGGGAGTTGCCCAGCGTATCACCGTAACCGCGCTCGAGCGGCTCGACGGAGACACGAGCAGACGTCTCGTTGATCTCTTCGACCTGAACCTGAGGCCTAATGAATTCTGACATGTATTACCTCCAGCCTCAGCAGCCCGGATGGACTACTTAGAGTAGAGCTCGACGATGAGCTGCTCGTTGATATCACCGCTGATCTGCTCACGCGTCGGCAGAGCGAGCACGTTACCAGACAGCTTCTCGATATCGACCTCAAGCCAGCCAGGGACCTCAAAGCGCTCGGAGGAAATCAGAGCCTCCTTGATGGGGAGGAGGTCACGGAACTTCTCGCCGACAGCGACGACGTCGCCGGCCTTGACGCGGTAGGACGGGATGTCCACGCGCTTGCCGTTCACGGTGAAGTGACCGTGGCGGACGGACTGACGAGCCTCTTTACGGGTGCGAGCGAAGCCAAGACGGAAAACAACGTTGTCGAGGCGAGACTCAAGGATGATCATGAGGTTCTCACCGGTGACGCCGTTCATCTTACGGGCCTTGTTGAAGTAGCCGTGGAACTGCTTCTCCAGAACGCCATAGATGAACTTGACCTTCTGCTTCTCGCGCAGCTGCATGCCGTACTCAGATTCCTTGCGACGGCGCTTGGGCTGACGGATAGATTCCTTCTTGCTGCTGTAACCGAGCTCAGCGGGATCGATCCCGAGCTGACGGCAGCGCTTAAGAACAGGAGTCCTGTCGATTGCCATATTGATACGATCCTTTCAGTTACACGCGGCGACGCTTCTTGGGGCGGCAGCCGTTGTGCGGGATGGGGGTCTTGTCCTGAATGCTCGAGACCTCGAGGCCAGCAGCCTGGAGGGAGCGGATGGCGGTCTCACGACCGGAGCCGGGGCCCTTGACGAAGACGGAAACCTTCTTCATACCGTGCTCCATGGCCTGCTTGGCAGCAGCCTCGGCAGCCATCTGGGCAGCGAACGGCGTGGACTTACGGGAGCCCTTGAAGCCCACCTGGCCAGCCGACTTCCAGGAAATGACGTTGCCCTGGGGATCGGTGATCGAAACGATCGTGTTATTGAACGTAGAACGGATGTGAGCCTGGCCCACGGAAATGTTCTTACGGTCCGCGCGCTTCAGACGGGCAGCGCGAACGTTCTTCTTAGCAGTAGCCATCTATCTAGCGCTCCTTATTTCTTCTTCTTAGCACCGATCTGACGCTTCGGGCCCTTGCGGGTACGAGCGTTAGTGTGGGTGCGCTGGCCGCGGACCGGGAGGCCCTTGCGGTGACGAAGGCCGCGGTTGCAGCCGATGTCCATAAGGCGCTTGACGTTCTGGTTGCGCTCACGGCGGAGGTCGCCCTCAACCATGATCTGGTTCTTGTCGATATACTCGCGGATGGCGTTAACCTCATCCTCGGTGAGGTCCTTAACGCGCGTATCCACGTTAACGTTGCACTCGACGCAAATCTTCGTCGCAGTGGTGCGGCCGATGCCGTAAATGTAGGTCAGACCGATCTCAACGCGCTTCTCACGCGGGAGGTCGACACCATTAATACGGGCCAACGTAGTCTCCTCTCTTAACCCTGACGCTGCTTATGACGGGGGTTCTCGCAAATGACGAGGACCTTGCCATGGCGCCTAATGATTTTGCACTTATCGCACATCTTCTTGACCGAAGGACGTACCTTCATCGTTCTTCCTTTCGGTAGCGCTCAAACTACTTCCCTACTATCTACTCGCCCAGCCGCAGGCGTTTAAAACTATGGCTGGTCTTCACACACAATCCGACCGTAGGTTGAGCTAAGCCTGCAGTCGGAAATAGAGTGTGTGTATGCGTGCCGCTATTTGTAGCGATAGGTGATGCGGCCGCGGGTCAGGTCGTACGGGGAAAGCTCCACGACAACCCTGTCACCGGGGAGAATACGGATGTAATTCATTCGAATCTTGCCAGAAATGTTGCACAGAACCGAATGACCGTTCTCGAGCTCGACCTTAAACATGGCATTAGGCAACGGTTCCTTTACCGTACCCTCGAGCTCAATTGCGTCTTCCTTCTTCACAAGCAATCATCTTTCTCTAGAAAACGACAGCGATTGAGTATTCTACAACACGTATACACGCATCGTAATAACTTCGTAATGGCTCCACAACTACGGTGAACTTATTACATTTGAAATGTAAAACAAAGCCGTTCCCTGATGCCCAAGATCGCCTTGAAATGAGAAGGCATAGACCTTGGGGTCATGCCTTCGAAATTGAAAGGCGAGGTTGGGCATCAGGGGGCGGCGACTTTTACATTTCTCCGCCTTGGAGCGAACACCAGGATCCTTGCGCATCCGTGGTGAGAATCACCGGACCGTCATTGGTGATGGCGACGGTGTTCTCGTAGTGCGCGGCGGGCAGGTGGTCGTTGGTGGTGACGATCCAACCGTCGGAGCCCGTGCTCACATGGTTGGAACCCATCGTTACCATCGGCTCGATGGCAATGACCATACCGGCCTGGAGGCGAACGCCCCTCCCCTTCTTTCCATAGTTAGGAACGTTGGGGTCCTCGTGCATCACGCGGCCAATGCCATGGCCCACATAGTCACGAAGCACGCCATAACCGTGAGACTCGGCGAGGGACTGGACGGCATAACCAACATCCCCGATATGGTTACCGGGAACAGCCTGCTCAATGGCAGCCTTAAGGCAATCGCGCGTGACCTCGCACAGGGCCTTGGCCTCGGGCGTAGGGGTGCCGACGAAAAACGTCCATGCGTTATCGCCAACCCAACCGTCGACAACGGCTCCCGTATCGATAGAGATGATATCGCCATCGCGCAGGATCATATCGGGGTTGGGAATACCGTGGACCACGGCATCGTTGATCGATGCGCAAATGGTCCCCGGGAACCCGCCGTAACCCTTAAAGGCCGGGGTGCCGCCATGCATGCGGATAATCTGCTCCGCGAGCTGATCGAGCTCAAAAGTCGAAACGCCGGGACGCACCATGGCTCCAACGTGGCGGAGCGCCATCTTAGATAGCGCTCCTGCCTTCTTCATCTGCTCGATTTGCGTTGCAGACTTAATCTTAATCATAGACCGAGGGCCTCTTTGACATCCCCGTATACGGTCTCGCGAGCCTGGTCACCGTTGACCGACTTGAGCAGACCCTGGCCACGATAGTAATCGACAAGCGGGCTCGTGGACTTCTCGTAGACGTCGAGACGGTTCTTGATGGTCTCGGGCTTATCGTCGTCGCGCTGATACATCTCGCCGCCGCATTTGGGGCAGGTAACATCGGCAGCAGTGCCGGTGTAACCGCAGGCGCGGCAGGTGCGACGCGAAGACAGACGATCGATGATGACCTCGGGGGCAACGTCGACCAGAAGGGCGCAGTCGATCTCGCGACCCATGGTGGAGAGCTCGGAATCGAGCGTCACAGCCTGGGCGGTGTTGCGCGGGAAGCCGTCGAGGATGAAGCCCTGCTGGGCGTCATCGGCGGCAAGGCGCTCCTTGACAAGGTCGATCACGAGCTGGTCGGGAACGAGCTCGCCAGCGTCCATGTACTTCTTAGCCTGAATACCAAGCTCGGTGCCACCCTTGACGGCAGCACGCAGCAGGTCGCCCGTGGAGATGTGAGCGACGCCAAACTCGGCGACGAGCTCCTGTGCAACGGTGCCCTTACCGGCACCCGGAGCTCCGAGCAATACGAGGTTCATGAGCAATCCTCCTCTAGCCTATTTAAAGAATCCATCGTAATCATACATCTTGATCTGGCCTTCGAGCTTGTCGACCGTGTCGAGCACGACGCCGACCATGATGAGGATGGACGTGCCGCCAAATGCCTGGATCAGCTGATTGCCCGTGAAGGAGAAGATGATCGAAGGCACGATGGCGATGAGCGCCAAAAAGACAGCGCTGGGAAGCGTAATCTTGTTGAGCGCGTTCTTGATGTAGGCCGCGGTAGCCCTACCCGGACGAACGCCCGGAATAAAGCCGCCCTGCTTCTTAAGGTTGTCGGCCGTGTCATCGGGATTGAACACCATGGAGGTGTAGAAGTACGCGAAGAACACGATGAGGACAACGTTAAGCACCCAGTTGAGCCAACCGGTCGAAAGCGCAGAGGCAACTGCCTGAATCCAGCCGATGCCGGGGAAGAACACGGCAACCTGAGCCGGGAAGTACAGCAGCGCCGAAGCGAAGATGATCGGCACGACACCCGCGGTGTTGACCTTGATGGGCAGGTAGGTGGTCTGGCCACCCATCATGCGACGGCCCACGACGCGCTTAGCGTAGGAGACCGGAATGCGGCGCTGGCCGCGCTCAAGGAAAACAATCAGCGGGATAACCAGCAGGATGATGGCGCAGATGATCACCATAGTGATGATGCCACCGCCATTGCCCTCGGTGCTGGAGAAGATCGCCTGCGGTAGACCGGCCATGATGTTCGCAAAGATGATCAGCGACATGCCATTGCCGATACCGCGCTGGGTAATGAGCTCACCAATCCACATGATCAGCATGGCGCCCGCGGTGAGCGTGCCGACGATCATGAGGTCGAAGATGATCTCGGGAGCGGCGGCGCCATTAAAGCTGATGCCGAAGCTCTTAAAGAGGAAGAGGTAACCCACGGAGTTGAGGATTGCCAGAGCCAGGGTGAGGTAACGCGAATACTGCGTAATCTTGGTCTGACCGACCTCGCCCTCGCGGGCAAGCTCATGCAGGGAAGGCACAACGGCCTGGAGCATCTGGAGGATGATCGAGCTGGTGATGTAGGGCATGATGCCCAGCGAAAACACCGACACATAGCTCAACGCGCCGCCAGAGAAAAGATTCAGGAGGGCCATAGCACCTGCGGCGACCGAATTGTTATCGGTCGAGAAAAGGCCCAGCATCCCCTGGAAGGGAATGCCGGGCACAGGAACGTGCGCACCAATGCGGTACACGACGAGCATAGCTATGGTAAAAAGAATCTTTTCGCGCAGTTCTTTGATGCGGAAAGCATTCTTAAGACCATTTAGCACGGCAGCTCGACCTTTCCGCCGGCGGCCTCGATCTTGGCCTGCGCAGAAGCGCTGACCTTGTCGACCTTGACCGTGAACTTCTTGGTAAGCTCACCATTGCCGAGCACCTTGACGGGCTCGAACTCGCTCTTGGTGATGCGAGCGGCCTTAAGAGCGGCACCGTCGATCACAGCGCCATCCTCGAACTTACGCTCGAGACGCTCAACGTTAACAGCGGTGTACTCGATACGACGGGGGTTGCGGAAGCCCGGAAGCTTGGGCAGGCGCATAGCCAGCGGAGTCTGGCCACCCTCGAAGCCGGCACCCTTGGTGCCGCCAGAGCGAGAGCCCTGGCCCTTCTGGCCGCGGCCAGAAGTGGTGCCGTGACCCGAAGAATTGCCACGGCCAACGCGCTTGCGGTTCTTGGTGGAACCGGGCGCGGGAGTAAGATCGTGAAGCTGCATTTGCTACTCCTCTACAATCTCGACAAGGTGCTTGACCTTGAAGATCATGCCGCGGACGGACTCGTTGTCAGTAATCTCGCGAACCTCGCGGATCCTGTGGAGACCGAGGGCACGGACAGTACGGACCTGGTCCTGCTTGCAACCGTTGGTGCTGCGGACCTGCTTGATCTTGATGGTGTCAGCCATGCTTAGTTCTCCTTACCGACGAACATCTCGGAGACCGTCAGGCCACGGCGAGCCGCGACGTCCTCAGGGCTGGAGAGCTCCTTGAGGCCCTCGACGGCAGCCTTGATGATGTTGAGGCCGTTGTCGGTACCGAGGGACTTGGACAGGACGTTCTTGATGCCAGCAAGCTCGAAGAGAGGACGCACAGCGCCGCCGGCGATAACGCCGGTACCCTCGACAGCGGGCTTGATGATGATGCGGCCGGCACCAAAGTGGCCGATAACCTCGTGCGGAATGGTGCCCTCTTCGGTCACCGGCACGTGGAACATGTTCTTCTTGGCATCGAGAGACGCCTTGGAGATGGCCATGGGCACCTCAGCGGACTTGCCCATGCCAACGCCGACGTTGCCCTTGCCATCGCCAACGACGACGAGAGCGACGAGGCTCATGCGACGACCGCCCTTAACGGTCTTCGACACGCGGTTGATGTAAACGACGCGCTCCTCGAACTCGGAGGCCTCGCGCTGCTGCTTCTGATTACGAGCCATGTGCTACATACCTCCTAGAACTCGAGACCGGCGGCACGAGCACCGTCGGCGAGGGCCTTGACGCGGCCATGGTAGATACGGCCACCGCGATCGAAGGCGACCTTGGTGATGCCGGCCTCGATGGCACGCTTGCCAACGAGCTGACCGACCTTCTCCGCAGCCTCCTTGTTCGAGGTGTGGGTGCCCTTGAACTCGGCCTCGAGGGTCGAGGCAGAGACGAGCGTCAGGCTGGAGCCCTTGCTGTCGTCGATGATCTGGGCATAGATGTTGGCGTTGGTACGGGTCACGCGAAGACGCGGACGCTCGGCGGTACCCGAGATCTTGCCGCGAACACGACGCTGACGACGCTTGAGGCCTTCCAGCTTCGCCTTATGCTTGTTCATACGTAAACTCCTAAAAAGGTTGATCTTGCCAGCACCTAACGGGGTGCTGGTCTTATGCGAGTGAGTCGGTTACGACTACTTGGCGGCCTTACCCAGCTTGCGGCGGATGTGCTCGCCAACGTAGTGGATACCCTTGCCCTTGTAAGGCTCGGGAGGACGATGGCCGCGGATCTCAGCGGCGATCTGACCGACCTGCTGCTTGTTGATACCCTTGACGTTCACGTGGGTGTTGTCGGGAACCTCGAAGGTGATACCCTCGGGAGCCTCGACGATCACGGGGTGCGAGAAGCCCAGGGAGAACTCGAGGTTCTTGCCCTTCTGCTGCACGCGGTAACCGACGCCGGCGAGCTCGAGCTTCTTCTCGAAGCCCTCGGAAACGCCAACAACCATGTTGTGGATGAGGGCGCGGGTGAGGCCGTGGCGGGCACGGGTCTCACGCTCGTCGTCGGGACGGGAAACGGTGAGGACGTTGTCCTCGATGTTAATAGCGAGCTTCTCATAGACATCGAGCTCGAGCTGGCCCTTGGGGCCCTTGACGACAACGTTGTTGCCGTTGACTGCCACTTCGACTCCGGCGGGAATCTGGACAGGCTTATTACCGATACGAGACACGGTGATCTCCTTTCCTTCTACCTACCGAGCGAATTACCAGACGTAAGCGATGATCTCGCCGCCGACGTTGTGCTTGCGAGCATCGCGGTCGGTCATGACGCCATGGCTGGTGGAAATAATGGCGGTACCAAGGCCACCGCGGACGCGGGGCATGTCGGCAACGCCGGTGTACTTACGCAGGCCCGGCTTGGAAATGCGGCGGATGCCGTTGATGACCTTAGCCTTCTTGGGACCATACTTAAGCGTGATGTGCAGAGTCTTCTGGGGAACGGTGTCCTCGACATCGTAGCCCTCGATGTAGCCCTCCTCGTGCAGAACACGAGCGATCTCGACGAGCTTCTTGCTGCTCGGCATGGAGACCGTGGCCTTGTTCACAGAGTTAGCGTTACGAATGCGCGTAAGCATATCTGCGATCGGGTCTGTAAGGTTCATACAGATTCTCCTTCGTTCTTGATGAACACGTGCTCTTGGTTCTTCGCCGCCCTTAACGGCAAAGCCTAACTAGCACGTTTTCCCTGTTCCAAACGGATGCTTGAAACGCTGGTAGTGACTTACCAGCTGGCCTTCTTAACGCCGGGAAGCTCGCCCTTGAGTGCAAGCTCGCGGAAGCAGACACGGCACAGGCCGAACTTGCGGTACACAGAGTGCGGACGGCCGCAGCGCTGGCAGCGCGTGTACTCACGAGTAGAGAACTTCTGCTTGCGATTGCACTTGACGATCATCGATGTCTTAGCCACTTATATCCTCCTCACATAGAGTATTGTTCGCCCCAAGCGCCGCCCCCTTGTGGGAACGGCGCTTATAGGGCAGGTGAACCTATTTCTTGAACGGGAAACCAAAGGCGTCCAGAAGGGCCTTGGCCTCCTCATCGGTGTTGGCGGTGGTCACGAAAGTGATGTCCATACCACGCTGGTGATCGACGGAGTCAAAGTCGATCTCGGGGAAGATGAGCTGCTCGGTGACGCCCATGGAGAAGTTACCACGGCCGTCGAAGCTCTTGGCGGAGATGCCGCGGAAGTCGCGGATACGGGGGATAGCGACGGAGGTCAGACGATCGAAGAACTCCCACATACGGTCGCCACGCAGGGTAACCTTGCAGCCGATCGGCATACCAGCGCGCAGGCGGAAGGTAGCGATGGACTTGCGGGCACGGGTGATCATCGGCTGCTGGCCGGTGATGGCGCGCAGGTCGCGCACGGCACCGTCGATGGCCTTGGAATCGGTAGCGGCCTCGCCGACACCCATGTTCACGACGATCTTCTCAAACTTGGGGATCATCATGACGTTCTCGTACTGGAACTTGTCCTGAAGCTGCTGCTTGACCTCGTTGTTGTACTTGGCCTTCAGACGCGGCACATACTTCTCTTCTGCCATTGTTCACTCCTTCTTGGGGTTTTAAGCACGGGGCGTGGCCACGGTGGGTTGTCCTCGTGCCTCCTGACTGCATCCGCGCCGCTCATGGCATTTCGCGGTTTGGACTCGACGCAGCAGGAGCCGACAAAACAATCGGTACTATACGCGCATTGGGTGCGTATTTCCAGAAAAACATCGTCTGCCTGCACAACTCCACAACTCCCTCGCACAAATGGGTCCCAAAAAGCCGTTGCGGTGAAATAGGGACTGTTTGGCGGCCTAACAGGCTTAAACAATCCGTATTTCACCGTAACTCATCATATGGGGCGTTATTTTTGGCGAGGCAGGACCAGGTTGAGGACGACGGCGACAAGTGCGGCGACGGCAATGGAGGATCCGCCAAAGACGGTGTCGACCCATGCGGGGAATCCAGCGCCGGCAAGTGCGCCGGCCGTGCGCTCAATGCCCGTACCAAAGGCGATAGAGAGACCCATGAGCGTGGTATCGCGCTGAGACAGGCCGTGGCGGGAAAACATGACCACACCGTTCATGCCGATGGTTGCGAACACGCCAATGGTGGCGCCGCCAATCACCGGCTGCGGAATGGACGTGAGCACTGCCGCGCACTTGGGCAGCAGGCCCGCGACGAGCAGAATGGCGGCTGCGAGCGTAAAGACCATACGGTTGACGACCTTGTTCTCGGCGATGATGCCCACATTCTGGCCAAAGGTTGCCGTGGGGACGCCGCCCAAAAAGCCCGAGAGCATACCGACGAGACCATTGGCGATCAATCCGCCCGAGATCTGACTATCGGTCGCGGGGGTATCGAGCGCCGCAGAGGACACGGCGGCAAACTCTCCCATAACCTGCACGGCGTTCACGATGGCCACAACGCCCACCACGGCGCACGCCGCTGGATCGAACACCAGACGATGGGCGCCAAACGCCGGTGGGGCAAACCAACTTGCAGTCGCGACAGCCGATAAGTCGACCATGCCCAACACCGCCGCAACGACAAAACCTGCGCAGATACCGGCCAGGATGCTGCCCAGCTTGAGCGCGCCCTTGCCGTAGTTACCGACCATAAAGGTGACGACAAACGTCACGAGCGCGACGGTCCAGTTGGTGACGCTGCCAAAATCGGCCGCGCCCTCCCCGCCTGCCATGGACGCCACGGCAACCGGGCACAGCGACAGGCCAATGACAAAGATTACGGTGCCGAGCACCGGAGCTGGGAACAGAAAGCTCACGCGCTTAAACAAAAGACCGAAGAGTACGACGAGCGCGCCGCCGATAACTTGAGCGCCCAGCACGGCCTCGAAACCAAGCTCAAGACCGACCGCTTTAAGTGCCGGCACGAAGGTAAAGCTCGCGCCCATCACGATGGGCAGGCCCGAACCAACGATGCCTTTTATGGGCAACTGTTGAAGGAAAATGTCAAGCGCCGAGAGGACCAGCGACGCCTGAATGACGGCGGCTTCCTCTTGAGGCGTGAAGCCGCAGACCGACGCGATGATGATAGCGGGCGTGACGATACCCGCGAATGCCGCCAGCACATGCTGCAGTGCATGGGGCAATACCTGCACAAACGAAACTTTTCCCGTACGCTCGAACAGGGCGTCCCCTGCCACCGACTCTGCCATTTGCGCCTCCCATACCCTAGGCAGCGGCCCTATGCCGCCCAACGGGCGGACATTATAGGGCATGTGGCACAGGTAGCATTTTGACCCGCATGCGGCAGAGGGCTGGGGTAGCTAATTTGGGACGGGGCTCTTTTAGCTACCCAACAGTGAGCGAACGCCTCGAGATGATTTTTCTGGGACGGGGATTTAAAAATCATTGCGTACCTAAATATTTTTTAATCCCCGTCCCAGAAAAATCATCGAGCAGGCAGGGTAGCTAAAAGAGCCCCGTCCCAAATTAGCTACCCCTGGGATGCGACTAGCGCTTGCGGGGGACGAGTTTGGTGCGACGCAGGTGGATCATCTCGGCGGCGATGGAGATGGCGATCTCTTCGGGGTCCTCGGCCTGAATGGCAACGCCGATCGGCAGGTGCAGCTCGTCGATCTGGTCCTGCGTAAAGCCCTCCTGCTCCAAGCGAGCCCGCACAAAGGCCGTCTTGCGGCGCGAACCCAGGCAACCCAAATAGGCGGGCTTGGCGCGCAAGGCCTGAATCACCACATCGATATCGGACTTGTGGCCCGCCGTGGCGACGACTACCAGATCGCGCGGCCCGATGGGGCACTGCTTGCTCAGGTTCTTGTAGTCGACCAGACGACGGTCGTAGACGCCGGGCGCCCATTCGGGCGTCAGCGTGCCGGGGCGGTCATCGCACGCCACGACGGCAAAGCCCGCCGCCGTGAGCACGCGCGCCGTCGCGGCGCCCACGTGACCGCAGCCAAAGATGTAGGTCAGGCCCTCGGGGCAAAGCGTCTCGATGTGCGCCGGGGGAATCTCGGAGGCGGCGTTGGTGTAGGTGACCTTACTCCCCTCTTCCGTCAGCGAAAGCCCGGGGCAACCCACAATGGTGCGGCGCGACTCCTCGCCATGGTATTCGGCAGCGTCGCCTTCGAGCGCGCTTGCGATAAACGGTTCAAAGTCGATGACGAAGTCGCCCATGCGTCGATACGCCAAGACGTCGGCAACCGACTGGAACAACGGCGCCTGCGATGCATCCAGGTGCAGATAACACAGGCAGATGGCTCCGCCGCAGATCATGCCGGTATCGGAGTTCTCGCCGCCCATGGTGTAGCGGACCAGGCGCGATTGCCCTGCGGCCAGCAGCTCGCGCGCCTCGTCCAGCGCAAGGAGCTCAATCTTACCGCCACCGATGGTGCCCGCTTGGCTGCCATCGGCAAAGACGGCCATCCAGGCGCCCACGCCGCGCGGCGATGACCCTGCCGTGCCGGCCACTACCACCAGCTCGCACGTCTTACCGGCCTTCAGAGCGCCAAGCGCAGCATTCACCACATCGAGCTTTTCCATCGTCGCTTCCTATCCCCTAAAAACGTCGGTGAACATGGCGAGCGCCTCGAGTACGCCGCCGCCGACCGACGTCGCCTTGTCCGAAATATAGTTGATATAGCTGGCGTCGCCGCGCGGGTCGACGTCGGCACATTTAAAGCCCTCGGTCACCAGAACGCCGTCGGCCAAAAGCCCGCGCAAGCAGCCGTCAATCTGCGTGACCATGGGAGTGTCGCCCGCGTAGCCAATCACATCACCGGCACTCACGATGTCGCCGATCACATGGTCGGACCTAAACACGCCGGCGGCGGGGCTGTGGATAACGCGCTCCTTGCCATACCCGGCGATGACACCCGGCACGCCCGTATTGGGCTGGGGCGAGCCCTGGGTGATGACGCGGCCGAGAAAATGACCGCGCATGGTCTCGACCACAGCATCGCAATCGACCGGCGCGGTAAAGCCCGGCCCCACGGCGATGACGACAGGCGCCATATCGCGCGTGGTGCCCAAGTTGCGCTTAGCCAGGATCGCGTCGACCACGGCAGCGGGCTTAAGTTCGCCGAGCATCTTGGCCTGGGGATCCACCACAACGGCAACATCTCCGGCCTGGGTAATTGCAAGCGCCTCTGCCGGCGTCTGCGCCAAGCGGGCGCGAATGCCCTCGACCTGAACCTCGCCCAGGCGAATGGCCTCGCAAAAACTGATCGTGCGACGGATACACGTGGGGACTGCGATATCGGCCATGACAACCGACACGCCGGCGCGCACCAAGCGGGCGGCGACACCCGTGGCGATATCGCCGGCACCACGAACATAAACGAGCATTTCCGGGGCACCTCCCTGTGCTACGGTTTGAGCAGAGCAAAAGCGGTTCGACCGCTACTCTGATGATTATTTATTATCACAGTATTATACGGCGGTGAACAGATGGAAACGGTTAGCGGCATTCTCGCCTCGGCGCTCAAGCTCGAGCCGGGCATCACCGCGATTATCGGCAGTGGCGGCAAGTCGACCTTGCTAAAGACGCTCGGCCTTGAGCTTATGCGCGCGGGCGGCCGCGTGCTCCTCTGCACCACCACGCATATGTTTCCCGTCGCCGGCGTGCCATGGGACGGGTCGAGTCGTCGCCTGGACGCCGCACCTTGGAAGCCGGGCGCCTCACATGTCCCCGGTTGCACCTGCGAGGCCTGCGCGGGCCTTGCGCGGGGAAGCATCTGCCAAGCAGGTGTCTTGGACCCCGAGACGGGCAAGCTCTCCGCCCCCGCCGAGCCGCTCGGCGAGCTGGCACAGCGCTTTAACTACGTCTTGGCCGAGGCGGACGGCAGCAAGCGGCTCCCGCTCAAGGCCCACGCCGCCTGGGAGCCGGTGATTCCCTCTGGCACGGCCAACATCGTCTGGATCGTTGGCGCCTCGGGGCTCGGCAATCCCATCAACGAAGCCGTCCACCGCCCCGAGCTCTTTTGCGAGCGTTGCGGCTGCGAGACCACCGACATCGCCACGCCCGAGCGCGTCGCCCAGGTGCTCAATGCCGAGATGCAGGCGCTGAGGCTCGACGCCGCACGCGTCATACTCAACCAAGTCGACGCGCTCAGCGACCCCACGATGGCCGACCGATTCGAAGCAGCCCTCGGCCGCCCCGTCGTCGCCACCAGCCTCCAGGGGTAGCTAATTTGGGACGGGGCTCTTTTAGCTACCCCATGTTGAGAGAAAAATCATCAGGTAGGCAGGGTAGCTAAAAGAGCCCCGTCCCAAATTAGCTACCCTGGAGGCACCCCCTGCTAGCGAGGCGCGTAGCAGGCCGCAACGTGTTCTGAGACGCGGCGCTGGGCCTTGGCGGTGTCGACATCCCACAGCTCGTAGGCACGTGCCTCGACCAACTGGATATCGGCACGGCCACGCAGCAGCGACGATCCACCGTCCTTGCCCTTAAGCCCCATAAGGTTAGGAAAGAAGCTCGCGGGGAACAGCACCGGAGAGGCCGGCTCGCCGTTCAGGGCAAGACGCACGGGCGCGACACCGCCGTTGGCCTTAAAAGCACCGGCGAGTGCCTCAAAGGAATCCGAACTCACGAGCGGCTGGTCGCCCGGCAAAAAGAGGCAACCTTTCCAGTTGCGTTCGACTCCCCACGAAAGGCCCGCACGGACGCTTTCGCTGCGCAGCTCGCCCTCGTGCAGCACGCACGGGCAATGCTTGTCCTCGCAAATCTGAGCAACCTCGGGCCAACGCGTCGAAACCACAACGTCAAAGCCCCGGGGAACCGAATCGATGGTCCGGGCAATCAGCGGCTCGCCATAGATATCGGCAAGCATCTTGTTAGAGCCAAACCGCTTGCCCTCGCCCGAAGCCATAATGACGCAACCAAGTTTCATGGCGATACCTCCCCTGAAGCCATCGTACCCATAACGCGCGTCGCGGGGCATCTACATCGAAAGCGCTTATCCCGCACGCCCACGATGCAAAAAGGGGGCATCCCGCCGGTTGGCAGAGCGCCCCCTTTACATGGCTTACCTCAACCCGGCTTTAGACCTGAAACCAACGGACGGCGTTGCGCTCATAACGCAGCGGCACTTTCGTTATTTGCGAACAAGTGGGGTTTATGGCAAAGTGTGACCAAACTAATTTTTAGGAAGGCACCCATGACCCCCGCACAGATTGAGTTTTATAAGCGCCTTGCACACGGCCTGGCGCTCCAGTTTGGCCCCAACTGCGAAGTCGTCGTCCACGACCTGGAGACCGAGGACGTGGACCACTCCATCGTAGTGATCGAAAACGGCCATGTAAGCGGGCGCAAACTGGGTGACGGTCCCAGCCATATTGTGTTTGAGTCCATGCACGAGGACACCACCGACGTGCACGACCGCGAGCCATACCTCACCAAAACCGCCGATGGCAAGCTGCTTAAGTCCTCGACCATCTTTATCCGCAACGACGAGGGCAAGCCTGTCGGCATTTTGGGCATTAACTTTGACATTACGCTCATGAAAGCTTTTGAGCGCTCGCTCGATGCCTTTACCGGCACCGACGGCACGGGCTACACCGAGCCCGAGCCCATTACCAAAACCATCGGCGACCTGCTCGAAGATCTGCTGCGCGAGTGCGAGCAATACGTGGGCAAGCCCGCAGCCCTTATGACCAAAGATGAGCGCATTCGCGCCATTGGCTACCTCGACCGTCGCGGCGCCTTCCTCATTTCCAAGTCGAGCGAGCGTGCCTGCGAGTTCTTTGGCATCTCTAAGTACAGCTTCTATAGCTACCTCAACGAGGCAAAGGCGGCGGCCGGCGACAAGTAGGCAACTCGGCCGGATCACCCCTCCCCTTTTGGGTGTGAGTTCCAAAATGCACGAATCCAAGACTCGGCCGCAAGGCAAGTTCCATATAATCGAAGGACTAGACAGTTCGAAAGGATGGAACAAGATGGGGTCGAGCAACGCATCGCGCAACGACCACGGAGGCTTCGCTTCTGCCGCCAGGCATGCGAAACGCGCGTTTGACGAGGGCGAAGACGATCTGTTTGCGTTGAGCCTCGACGACGTGATGAGCGACCGCCCCGGGACCGCCGACGAGCCCATGAGCGGCAAAACCCATTCGGCAGGCGATCCTTCCGAGACGGCATCGTTTATCGCCGCGGCGCAGCATCTTGCGCCCGAACCGCCCGTTGCAGATCTCGACGACTTTGCGACCCGTCAGTTTGCCTTCGATTCCTGGGCTGATGCCGATCTGGACGAAACATCTGCCGGCGCGCCGACGCTCGGCGAGCCGGTAAATCCGCTTGTCGCCGCGTCCGCTTCCGAATACGAGCCGGACGACCATGCGCAAGCTATGCCCACATCCTCATACACCGATAGCCACACTGACAACGACGATTATTATGGCGACTACTACGCCGCGGAAGAGGTGCCGCGCTTTTTGGATTTCAATCCAGTAGCAAAGATTATCTTTATAGCGATTGTCGTGGTGCTACTTGGCGTCATTGCGTTTGAGGGATTCCAGCTGTTCCGCAGCCCCGTCGAGTCCGAATCGGCAACGCAGCAAAAAGAGGACGAGAGCAACGACTACCTCGACGTCAACAACCTCAAGGGCGACCCCAACGACGGGGACGAGTAGCGAGGGCTGGGGGCGGCTGAAGCGTCCATATGTAGCACCAGCTTCTACGTGCTGTTTTGTTATCCAGTTACACTTTTCCAGATGTTGAGACCGTCAGATTCGACACTTTTCCGTACTTTTGAGGTGCCGATTTCGACACTTTTCCGTACTTTTATAAGGATGATTTCGACACTTTTCCGAATGTTGGCCGAATAATTGCCGCGTAATCAAGCGCCGTCTGCACATCATTTCGCAGGCAACGCTTGATTTGTGTCCGCGCGCGCTGATAGACTCCATCGTGCCCGAAAGGAGCGGGCGCGTTTTATCCAGAGTCGGGGTAGAGAGTTGGCTCCACGATCCCGACGCCAACCGGCCAAGAGGCACGGTGGCCCTGCCAACATCGATGAAAGGAGTCCGTATGGACAATTTCTCCGTGCGCAGCGAGCCCAATTTCCACAATCTGGTCGTCAAACCGAATCACATGCATCTTCTGGATAAGCCAAATGGCTACGCCTCGGCCATGGTCAAGAGCAGTCTCTCCCACCAGATGCGCTTTACGGTGGAGAAGCTCGAGGAAGAGCTTTGCGCCGCCGGCAATCCGCACGTACTGCAGATCAAGCTGCTCGGAAACGACTCGCGTGAGCCGTCTAGCTGGGAGCTGTTTGCAGACGGCAAGTGCGTTGCGGACGGATCTGGCGCCTTTGCACGCGAGTGCTTCTGCGAGGGTGCAGAGGTGTTTTTGGACCTGTGTCGCGATGCCGTCGAGGCTGCCGAGCTGCGCCAGTGGAGCCAGAGGGAGTACGAGCTGCTGAGCGCGGCGCGCGGGATTGCGGGAGTGTAGGCAGACGCAGGCGGCGTGCAGCCATAGCACACCGCCGCACAAACCGCACGATGTCAAAAGGCTGGCACTTGTGTATGCCTTTTGACATGCACAAGTGCCAGCGAAGTTCATTTATTTGGACAGACGCCTTTTTGCCGCCCGATGAACAGCCGGACGCGATTCATTCACGCCTTATAATTAGACTTCGCTTAAATACAGCGAAAGGCATGTACCAGTCTTATTTCTTCACTTTCAGCTCCGCCGTCAACCGCCCAACGGCCGCTTCACCATAGCAAGGTATGTCATTAACGAATCAAGTGTTGTTCTGGCCATTGCGATAAAGCCATCTATATGATTCACCGTGGGATGTCTCATAACCGATTCAATATGGCATGGTCCAATGGCGCGAATGCGCATAGGGAAACTGGACTCCAGACCACAACAGCCCGAAGCGCGAGTGAGCAGAAAAGAGGGGCATCAACTGCTGGTCGACCATAATATGCCCCATAGCTTAGCGCACATCGCATGGCAACATGAATGACGATATGTAATAAGCCAGTTCATCAGCGAAAACGGTAGGCCCAGAAGACTTACGGATCTGGGGGTTAACGCGTATTCCAAATATCTCATTCTCCTCATCGGCGACGCTTTGAAATAGCTCGAACTTCTCTTCCATGTCTCCGTCGGCATAGGGATAGAGCAAAAGAAGCCTTGGTATTCCGGTCGCTTTCATGAACGCCCATCCTTCGTAGATATCTGCGTTGCTTATCGTCTTTGCTTTAGCGTCTGAATATTTGTATTTTGCATCGACCAAAACCGCCCGCCCATCGTCGGCGCGAACAACATAGTCTGGCCTAACTTGAACAAAGGAATGGTCTCTCTTAGCAAAACGATGTTTCTCCTGAAAGGAGACAACGCAACCTTTCATGCCAAGGACTAAAGCCTGCCTAATATATTCTTCCCACGCATCGGAAGTTCTTACTACGAAGCCCGGACTTTGCAAGCCACCTTGATTCAAATAATCAATTCCATAGCCATCCAATATGTCCGTACTCAAATCGTAGATTTCAGTCCAGTTCGCAAACCTTGAGGGAACCCTTTTTGGGCGATAAGACGTCAAACCCCTCTGAGGCCCCAGAAACGAAATGACTCTCTGAAGCCTAGCTCGCAGGCTAAAATCTATAGTAGCCGTCATCAGGACCTGCGCCGCATGCGAGATAACGGAATTAAACTCATTGCATCTGGAAAACTCAGTAATCCCTTGTGAAAAGCCGTCCAATTCAGGCATCACAATAGATTCTTCATCCAAGTCTCCCATTACCTGGAAGCTATGAATGACCCGCCTTTGGTAGGAGCGAACGGGCACATGGCAGACTTCGTCGAACATGGCCAGAAAAACCATGGCAAGCGTATCGCTTATCCCATGCTCGCGACTTGCTGCCACTCCAACCATTTGTTGCCCAGTAGTTACGCCCCAGCGAGTGCGCGTCAGCAAAAGCAAAAAATCAGCCCGCCATGCTTCGCTTCCAGTTAGAAATTTCGGAACCACCTCAATCTCCAGACAATCGTTGACGCGAAAAATGCCTGCAATCCGCGAAAAAGAGAAGTGTTGACGATCTAGGCGAAGAGTCCCAGACACAGACAGACGATGATTTAGATAGTCATCGACCCCATAAAGGCTTTCCACAAGCGAATATCTATCCAAGCCGAGCCTTTGAGCAAGCAGGGGAATCGGTTCGGAATAAAACTGCCCTTCGATCAAGACGATGCGTTCCAACTACTTCTCCACTAAAGACAAGAGCATGGGGTAGACATTCTTAGCATTGATAGTCGGCTGTTCTATGGCTGTTACTTGTCGTCCGGCAAAAGTCAAGGTGGACACCGAAAAGAAAGAACCTTCTCTCGCGTTAAGTACATCGGCTATAGCCTCTTTATCGCTAAAGAACACTTCCTCAACATGAGCATCAATTACGGGCCAACAGTCAGCAATATACTGAAGAGCACCTTCAAGATCCCTGGGCAGACGCTCTTTCGGCGACTTCATAAAGACACCTTGCCCGATTTGATAGTCTTCGCCCCTACCCAATCGAATTTTATAATTTATGGCAGTAAGTGCATCGGCGGCAAGCCTGTACACATCCTCAGCAGCAACTGGAACGGACGGATGCTCAGAAGACGCACCTTCGATTCCGAAGTAAAGGAAAAGGCTCGCAATTGAAGGATATATTTTCGTTCGCTTCCACCTTCGCATAAACGCAGCATCCATTGGCTCGACTGAAGAGTCAGCTTGGTTCATGGCAGCAAGAATATACAGCCTGCTAGGAAGCTGGTAATCTACCAGCTTAGCATCATCGTCGAGGACCTGAACCGTCACAGTTTTACCTGGAATAATCTCGCCGTTATCGCCAAGGCGTTTGTCGGCTTCAAATGCAGAGATCATGTCGCCAAAGATACTAACGGCAGGCCCGCGGTTTATCTCATCGATGATCGCCAGTGCGGCATGATCGAGCTGCCTTGCATATTCCGCGGCATTCCAAAGAAGGCCTTCGGAAACCTCAAACCTAACAGAATCGGCTCCAGGAACAGGTATAAGTCCACGAACAAAATCTCGATACTTAGTGCCCTGGTGGAACGTAGTTCTGAATACACGCCTATGTTTGCATGAGCCGCCCGGAAAGGCGGTTTCGTCAGACAATTCCC
Source organism: Collinsella sp. LCP21S3_C7 (assembly GCF_052118485.1). NCBI lineage: Bacteria > Bacillati > Actinomycetota > Coriobacteriia > Coriobacteriales > Coriobacteriaceae > Collinsella > Collinsella sp. LCP21S3_C7. The sequence goes on from NZ_JBQKHC010000002.1 coordinate 33,041, forward strand.
CCTCCGGAAAAGCAGCCACGCCGTACGGATCGACGACGGTCTCGCCCCGTTCAATAAATAGCTGTGCGACCATATTTAGAAGCGTTGTTTTTCCAGTTGCAGGAGCCCCCGCAAGAAGAACGTTTTTGTCATCAGCCAGTAACGTTAAGATTTCATTTGCTTTAGTAATTAGCTCGTCATTCATCATTTACCCCAGCTTAACCGAAAAAGTAACGGCATTGTCCCCCCGACGGCTGTCTATCGCTTCTCGCATGGCAGATGCAATAACTGAGTTGCTAGATGGGTCTTCAATCTGCCGTTCTGTCAAATATTGAACCTGTGGAATGCCCTCCGCATATCGAATAAAAGCAATGAACAGCATCCCATCCCCACTGTCTATTTCAGGAACGTCGTGGAATAAATCAGCCTTATTGATCTGCGCGATCCTCACTTCGTTTGGACGCGAATCAGTTGGCCTAAATGCATACTTTAGGTTTTCACATCTTCTCGTACCGTCTTTATAGCAATGTTCAAAGCAACCGATACGATATGGCTTTCCGCGTTCATACGTAACCTTGCTAGGGAAAAACCGATCCAAGCACGGAGCATAGTCCAGAGTAAAACGCAAATCACGAGCGCCCCCACCAGTTGGAGCGTCATTCGAACTTGCATTGACTTTCTTTATCTCAGGCTCGCGTATCTCACGGCACAGTACTTCGACTATAGCCATGTCGCACCTCCCCTTCTCAGCTTCAATATACCGCGCATGTGCTCATTTGGTACATAGGGCAAAGCTCCCATTTTGAGGGCATTCGCAACGTGCGCAATTGCATCGTCGTCGGACGTGACATATGCGTAGAAAAGTTCAATTGTCGGCCTTAAACCGTCGCATATCCCCGAGTTGACTTTATCGACAAGCGGAAAGTCAGCGATTACGGTATCCAGGTCGGAAAGCGCAAGCCCATATGCCCTGAAAACCTGTGCGTCAATTTTCGCGCGGGCAACGGCGTAACGCCAAAGTTCGGCACGGCCCCATTCAGCATTTATGCTCTGAAGTTCTAGAATACATTTCACGTTTTCTATTATTTCCTTTGCCAAGACGTCCTCATATGTCATCTTGGGCAGGGGGAGATTCTCCAATATGAAAAAATTGATAGTGGTAGTGATATATCTCCTCAAAACCCAGTCATATGTAAAAGAGTTAACAATGCCAAGCCAAAGCATGGCGGCATCTTTATTATCGAAAATCAAGGTTGGAACCTTGTTTCCGCAGATACACCCCTTAGCAATGACAGCTGCCTGCATTGCTCTTTCGTTGGTTTGCCCTGCAATATCACAAAACCCAACACGAATCGCTGAGCTCCTATTAAGCATGGTGGCGTCAAGATCAGATGCGTCAACGTAGAACTGAGGGACGATACGGCCATCTCCCAAAAAAGACAAATCCCATTTCGCAGAGCGTCCCGAACCGCTTCTATATCTTTTACACCCACAACGATATTGTGCGACCATGCGCCCTTCGATGAGGGGCAGTAAATTGTCCGTTGGCGAGACATCGTCGGCCTTCCTGAACAAATGCTTATCAAGCGTCATGTCAAGCTCACGCGCAGGTGAAATGTTTCTAAAAAGTGGATGCTCTCCCATTCGAGCGCCATGTTTCCAAATTGTCGTCAGAACTCGCGACTCAATATCAGTTCTTACTTCTGGAGCACCAAGCTCTCCAGATTCGTCGTTAAAAAGTCGCTCGTTCATTAGATGTTTAGAAACGACCTTTACGCCACTATCATCTGCTGAACAGTAGCGGAAATCGATATGGTGCCCCTCCCCTTTCAGGCCCTTTCCCTCTAGGTGAGCAAGAACAAACTTGAAGCGAGAATCAATGCGAAAAAACCTAGCGCTATTCGTAAAGACGGAGAATCCCACATCCGAGAACGATTTGAGAACGATGTTCCGTGCGGAAGCAAGACTCTTTGATCTAATGATTCCGGCAGGTAGATAGAGCGCGACGGTGCCCCCATTCCGGCAAATAAGCATGCTCAGGCTAAGAAATGCGCGGTAAAGGTCCATTCCGCCTTTCAGGCCATACTTCTTTGACAGCCTTTGGGCTCTTTCTCGCATGGTTTTTCGTTCGTGCTCGTAACCCTCGGGTAGCGTTCCAATTTCACCGCCGTAAGTCACATCCATTCCGCTCTCTAATGCGAACTCGCTTCGAGACGGACGGACACGTTCCCATGGAGGATTTCCAACAACGAGAGCGAAGTTTTTTAAGCCGAATACGTTCGGTAGGGTTCCACCGAGCTCGAGGCTGTCGTTGCAAACAAAATGCGAAACCAAAAGGCTTAATTCATCGCTCGTTTCAACATAACTGGCAAGTGCAAGAACTGCCCCCCTTACCGCATGTGGCGATAAGTCGACTCCGAATAAATTATGGACAGCAAAAGCCCTGCGCTCATATTCACTATTCAACAGATATTCAGCACATGCAGCAAGAATAGTGGCGGTCCCACAAGCAGGGTCAACTATCGGTCCACCTCGGTAGACGGGAGCCACATCTTCTGCAATATACCTTGCAAGACGGAAATCAGTGTAAACAGAGCCGCTACGCTTGTTGGCAACATCATCACCATCAATTCTGGCAAGAGCGGCCAAAGCAAGCGAAAAAGGTATCCCACTGGAGACTATTTCCAGTCTTAGCTTTTCAACGGAGCTCTCGTCGCAATGACACTCGTGCGCATAATGAGTTACAGCATAATACTCATCACTATTTAACCTTATGCTGCGACAAACTACCGCTTCGAGGAGAGAGAGCCGCGCTATTGCACCATCTTTCTCACCTGCAATTAAAGTATCTATTGTTTTGTTCACTTTTTCGAGGAACTTGGCCTCGACGGTATTATTACGTGCCACAACTAGTCCCCTGGAGCTTTATCCACTTCGATAAGGTATTCCTCAACTACGGCCTCTTTGCTGGCAGCGACCCTATTTGGCCGATACCTTCCAATTTCACCGAGGCTATGCAGTCTGACGCCCCCAAGCTCAACTAGACAATTGACAAGTTCGCTAAGCTCAACATGCCCCTGGGAACTGTATGAAAGGTAAATGCGATCAGCAGACAGCCCATTAACGCAATCATATATAGCCTGAAGCGCTTTGGATTTATAACAAAAAGGAGACGCGTTGTGCTTCCAAGGACGCAAGCCGGCGACGCCTTCTACAGACGGCTCATCATGGTAGGCGATTGTTTCCGGGATATGGTAGTAAGAGGCATACTGACGCTTGGTATACGGTGGATCAAGGTATACAACATCGTGCTGCCCCACTTTTATGTCAAAAACATCCCCAACAGACATTTTGTGCACTACGCACTGGGGCATAAGATCTCGCTCCTTAATTACAAGCTCCCCCTGTGATTGCTGGGTCCATTTTTTTAAAAAACAGCCATACGTTCCGGCGATATTGGCAATTCCACTAGCAGCCTCAAGGAGGTCAGCGACTAACAAGCAATTTTCAGATGGCCCGATTAAGCCGCCTTCGTGCCAAAGAGATATCTGGTTGCGTACAGCATCTATCTTGCCCGCGTTGCGCTCAGTAAAATAGCGACGTTCATATGGGCAAAAATTAATCGATGCTGGGCTATATGTCTTCCAAATAAAACCCTCAATAGGCTGCAGGTTATTCAGTTTGGCAACTGCGGTCTCATACGAACCAACTTGTGAAAAATCAAGATCGCCCTCACACAAAAGGGCGGCATCCGCAAGATAAGCTGAAGAAAGCAATGAGTCGTTTTCCACTACGCTCCAGCCTCGAAGCGCAGCAGCCTTTGAAACGATTCCAGTTCCGCAAAAAGCATCAACAAAACGAAATGAATTGCCTGAAGGATCGCCAATCGTATCCAGAATTGCGTCTGCCAGCCGAGCCTTAGAACCTATATACCGAATGGCCATTCCACTCCAATCTAACTTTCGGCATTCTACTATGGCAAAACTTAAATGAACAAATAACCCAAGGCATGCGCCATAAGACCATTCATGAGCGGCAGCGCTTGCCGCTTATCAGGCGGTGTGCGTTATTTGATGTGCTGCAGTTTCTTTCAACACGCACAAGGCGATAGAGAACATTTCATCAACAAGTACGAGGGCATCTTGTCGAGCAGACTATCGAAGAGCTAAGTTACACACTCCTCGATATGCCGGACGGACCGCTCTCTACCGAAAGCACTCTCTTGAATCGCAACACGCCGCCACTCTACAGCGCGCCCCCATCGCCTGGCAGCGAGCTCTTCATTGATCTGAAAGCTCCCATAGACGCAGAGCTAGCCCCCTCGACTTGAGTGAATCAGGGGTTATTCCCGGAATCATCGACTGACAGTCTGTCCAGTGTGGCACGTCTATCAAATGGACTTTAGCACCGTTAGTCCACTCCGCGCTCCACACCCATCAGCTCTAATTGCCCTCACCTACCTCCCCTCCGCTTTCAGCTTCAGCAGCAGGTCGCCCAGCTCGGGGCACTTGCTGGAAAGGCGCGTCTCGGCTCGCTCGCCCATCCCCCACCGCTGGCGGATCTCCTGGGCGCGCGGACTCACGTGATAGTCCCCGTCCATCACCTGCTTGAGCAGCTTGGCGGTCACGCGCGCATCGGCAAGGGCGCTGTGGGCGTGACCCGTCGACTCGTCGAACTCGATGCCAAACCACATCGCCGCGTCGCCCAACGAAACGCGCCCATGGCTGCCCACGTCCATGATCGAGGTGTAAAACGCCTGCAGGTCGGCCCAGTCCGTAGGAAATGCGGAAAGGTCGATGCGCTTTGCCTGGCACTCGGTTAAAAGCTGTCGACGGTCCGTCCCGCTCCAGCAAACCACCTGGGCGGAGTAGCGACCGATCCAATCGCTGAGCCTTTTGATCACCACATGGAGCGGATCGGCCATCGCGGTGTCCACGGCCGATATCCCTGTGAGCTCGCGGACGGGATACGCAACGCCTTCGGTTAATTCTGTCTGCACAAACTGCGAGAACTCGCCCATAACGTTGCCGTGGTAATCGAGCTTAACGGCGCCGACCTCGATAATCTCATTGCGCAGCCCACGGCGCTGGCGCTGCTTTGGCACCGGCGCAAACTCAAAGTCCAGCACGATCTGTCGCGCAAAGTTCGTCGTATCGATAGCCGAGATACCCGGCGTCTTTTCAGCTGACACGGTCATGGCCTTTCTCCGTTGCCTGCCGCTTGCTACATAGGCGGCTACATTGCCGTAAGGATAGGCGCCCGTGCGGACATGAAAGCGGGGCGCAATGCCATGCGCCAAGCACACGCCATGCAGGCGGCCCCAAGGGAGTCGCCCGCTCTATTCAGATGCATGAAAAAGATTGAGGCCCGGTGACTTGAATCAGAGGTCATCCCGGGCCCATCAGAGCTCGTAGAGCTCTTGGTTGCTTTGGTCTCGCTCTTCACGGCGCTTATCGAACTTTCCGAGGCACTCAAGCAGCGTACGAAGCAAAAGAAGAGGGGTCGACGCCGTTAAGGCATTGACGCCTTGAACTAAGTAACGGCGCTGCCCAGCTATCACCCTTGGGCTGCCGTCGACTTCATTCTACCCACGGTTGCCAGGTTTAACAAATGAATTTTCAGTAACGAGGCCTCGGCGCCCGCTCCTGCGTTCGCTCAACTCGTCGCTCTACTCCAGCCACCACTCAACATCCACGGAGCACTCAACCGCAAATGCTAAAGACCACGCGATCGGGCAAAGCCCCGTCACCAACAACACAGGACGGACCCTCAGCTTCCTTTACGTTATAGCTAGCTATATTATACTTTCCGATAATATAGCTAGCTATAACGTAATTCGACAAGCGGCGCACGCAAAAGGGGCGGTACACCACCGCACACGGACCGTTCCGGAAGCTCCTGACCGCTCTGGTCTCGCTCCTCACAGCGCTCATCGGACTTTCCGAGGCACTCAAGCAGCGTCCGAAGCATAAAAAGAGGGGTCGACGCCGTTAAGGCATCGACCCCTTAATCTAAACAACGACACTGCCCAGCTCTTCACCACTTGGGCTGCCGTCAGCCTTATTTTACCCACGGGACAAACCCTTTGAAGTGCGGCTTGGCGCCTCGTGACGTCGGCGGACGAGGCGATGTGTCCGCCGACGAATAGCACCAAATTGGTTACTTCTTGCTCTCGGGCAAGACCAGATCCACAGCGGCATCCTTGGCGGCATCGATGTGCTGAGCCACGACCGGCGTCTGCGGAAGGATCAGGTTGAGCACGATGGCCATGATGGCGGTGGGGGTTACGGCATTGGAGCCGATGACGGTGGACACCCAGGTGGGCATACCCTCGCCGGCGAGGCAACCGCTGGCCATCCAGATACCCAGGCCAAAGACGACGGAGGTACCGACGATGGTGGTAGTGCGCTGCGTAAGGCCCTCGCGGGTGAACATGCGCACGCCGTTCATGGTGATGGTGCCAAAGACGCCGACGGTCGCGCCGCCGATGACAGGCTGCGGGATAGCGGAAAGGACGGCAGAAAGCTGCGGGAACAGGCCGGCGATGGCAAAGACGGACGCGATGATCACAAAGACCCACTTGTTGACGACCTTGTTGGAGCAGATGATGCCCACGTTCTGGCCAAGGGCGCTGGTGGGAAGACCGCCCAGCAGGCCGCCGACCATAGAGGTGAGGCCCTGGGACACGATAGCGCCGGAGAGCTCGCGCTCGGTGGGCATGCGGTCGATGGAGCCCAGGCAGGCGGCGGAGACATCGCCGATAACCTGGATGGCAACCATGGGGAACACGACGGCGAGGGTAATGCAGACCTCGGGATCAAACTCGAGTGCGTAGGGCATGAGCTTGGGAAGGGCGAAGACCTGAGCGGTGGCGACGCTAGAGAAGTCGATCATGCCAAAGGGGATGGAGACGATCATGCCAACGATCATGCCAAAGAACACAGATCCCAGCTTGAACGTACCCTTGCCAAAGTTGGCGAGAGCGAAGACCACGGCGAAGGTGATAAGAGCGACGCACCAGGCCTGCGGGGTGCCCCACAGCGGCGTGCCCATACCGCCAGCCATATACTTGACGGCCGTGGGATACAGGGAGACGCCGATGGAGAAGATGACCGTACCGGTCACGACGGGCGGGAACAGCCACTTAATCTTGCTGTAGGCCAGACCAAAGAGGACCGCGACGGCACCGCCGACAATCTCGCCGCCCAGCAGCGCACCAAAGCTAAAGCCCGAGGCACCCATGGCCTGCAGGGCCGGCAGGAACGCGAACGAGACGCCCATGACGATGGGCAGGCCGCCGCCGATGCGGCGGAAAGGAGCGAAGGCCTGAAGGGCCGTGTCGATTGCCGAAAGAATGAGCGCCACCTGAATGATGTCGGTGCTCTGCTGGCTGTTAAAGCCGTAGACGCCGGCCATGATGACCGCCGGGGTAATGATGCCGGCAAACGATGCCAGTACGTGCTGAAGGGCACACGGAATCATTTCCTTAACGGGCGGCATGCCTTCGCGAGTGAACAGGGCTTCAGTGCCGTTCGTAACCGTCTCCTGGGCCATTTGACCACCAATCCTCGAAGTAGTTGTTTTCGCATCTAGCGCTCTATTGTGACGCAGTGCGGGGTTGAGGTTGTGCCTTCGGTGAATATCGTATTAAAGAATTTTCTCATTCTCAATAATAATTTTTTGTTATCAGACTATTTTTCAGCTGAGACAACGCATTTCCGCAGGTCAGGAAAGTGTCTGGTCAAAATAACATCTAACTTTTCTTTTGGTCGACCGCTTACCGCCAAAATCCTACCGTTCGTCTGTATTACGCAATGTACCTGCGAATATACGAGTCAATAGACACCGTGTTACCATGAGAAAAAATTGTTATGAAACTTCCGATTTCATCCAAAGGAGTTGCCCGTGAACGAGACTATACGTCGCTTTTTGCCGATGGTCGATTTCCTGGAGCAGATACTCGGCAAAAACAGCGAAATCGTGCTGCACGATTTCTCGGATCCCGACCACGCCATCGTCGATATCCGCAACGGCATCGTGAGCGGCCGCAAGGTCGGCGGTCCCGCCACCGATCTGGCACTCAAGATCATGCACGATCCCAAGTATCGCGACCTGCCGTTTACTACGGGCTACGAGGGGCGCGGTGCCGGTGGCAAGGCGTTGGAATCCGCATCGTACTTTATTCGCGAGGATAACGAGATCGTCGGCATGCTCTGTGTCAACACCGATCTTTCCACGGTACGCTCCATCAACGCCATGGCTCAGCAGCTCATGGCCTGCTTCGACGCCGTGCCAAGGCAGGCGGAGCCCTCCCCCATCGAGATCGAACGCCTTTCGGAGTCCACGCAGGAGCTCATCGACCGCAGCATTTCCGAATTGCTCGAAAGCCACGGCCAGGATGTCGCCTCGCTTGGGCAGGCCGATCGCGTGGACGTTATTCGCCACCTTAACGGCAACGGCGTATTTATGCTCAAGGGCGCTGTTGCCTGCGCTGCCACCGCGCTGGGCATCTCGGAGCCCAGCGTCTACCGCTACCTGCAAAAAGTCCGCAAGGAAGGCTAACGAGCAAAATGGAGCGCGGGCAGTCTTTTTGGGACGGGGCTATTTTAGCTACCCTCCCTCTGCCCGCGATTTCGATGAGCCGCAAGTAAAATCAATCCTGCATATAGGGGTAGCTAAAATGGCCCCGTCCCAAAAAGACTACCCTTGGTGGCCCCACGAGCGATCCGCCACGTGACAAAAGAACCCTGCAGCTCACACGCGCTGCAGGGTCTTTTTGCATGTCATGTTTAGTTGTTGCCAACGCCTTAGAGAGCGGCGACGACCTCGATCTCGACCAGACCGCCAGCCGGAAGAGCGGCAACCTGGAAAGCGCTGCGCGCGGGGAACGGGGCCTCAAACTTGGAGGCATAAATCTCGTTCACGGCGGCAAAGTCGGCGATGTTAGCCAGGTAGACCGTGGTCTTGACGACATCGGCAAACGTAGCGCCGGCAGCGGTCAGCAGGGCTTCGACGTTGGCGAGGGACTGCTTGGCCTGGGCCTCGATGCCCTCGGGCAGCTTACCGGTCTCGGGATCGATGCCCAGCTGGCCGGACAGGAACACCATGTTGCCGGTCTGGATACCGGGGGAATACGGGCCGATGGCTGCGGGCGCGTTATCGGAAGACACGACGGTCTTGCTCATGTTTTTCTCCTTACGATCAAATAGAGAGCGTGAGCGCGGCGTTCGCACCGGGAGGCACAGTTCGGTCTGAACACCGCGCTTGATTGGGATAGTAGGGGATGATTTTGCCAGATGCAAGATAATTATCAGATTGCGATAATATTTTATCGCCCAGCGGTTTCCCCGAACCGCTGAACGGTTCTCCACGGGGTCAGCCAGCCCAGGCTGCTGAAGACTTTGTCCTGCTTAGGCTGCGGGCATCGCCCATCGCGACGGCGCCACTATACTTTTGTGTATCTGAGCATTTTGAAAGGCAGGATATGACCGCAACCGCCAGCCGAACCACCAACCGCAGGCCCGAGCTTCTGGCCCCCGCCGGAGGCCCGGAGCCCTTTGCCGCCGCGCTCGCCGCCGGGGCAGACGCCATCTACTGCGGCATGGGCAGCTTCAACGCCCGCCGCAAGGCCACCAACTTTACCGATGAGGCCTTTGAGCAGGCCTGCCGCGCTGCACACCTGGCCGGGTCGCGCGTCTACGTCACGGTCAACATCGTCATCAAGCAGTCCGAGATGAGCGATGCGCTGCAGCTCATCCATCGCTGCTCCACGCTGGGCGCCGACGCCTTCATTATCCAGGACTGGGGCCTGTTCTTTGAGGTCAAGCGCACCATGCCCGGCATCGAGACCCATATCTCGACCCAGGCGAACATCCACGATGACCGTGGAACCATCTGGTGCCACGAGCAGGGCGCCGACCGCGTGACCCTCTCGCGCGAGCTTTCCATCGACGAGATTGCCGCCATCCACGACGCCGCGCCCGACGTTGACCTGGAGGTCTTTAGCCACGGCGCCATCTGCTTTTGCTACTCGGGCCTGTGCCTGCTCTCGAGCTTTGCCATGGCGGGCCGCTCGGCCAACCGCGGCATGTGCGCCCAGCCCTGTCGCCTGCCTTACGAGCTAATTGACGAGAACGGCCACTCGCTCTCCCCTGCCGGTCGCGAGCGCGCGCTATGCCCGCGCGATACCAACACTTCACAGCTTGTTCGCCGCCTGTATGACGCCGGCGCCGCATCGCTCAAGCTCGAGGGCCGTATGAAGGCGCCCGATTACGTGTACTCCATCGTCGATGTGTATCGTCATCAGATCGATGACATGCTGGCCGGGGCCGTCGTAGATAAGGACGAGGACGCCGCTCGCCAGCGCCAACTCAAGCGCTGCTTTAACCGCGACTTTACGCACGCCTATCAGGACGGCACCTCGGGCGACGAGATGATGAGCTACGAGCGCTCCAACAACCGCGGCCAGATTGTGGGCACGGTGCTGGGCAGCCGTATGGCCAACCGCGACGTGCGCGGGCTCAAACCCGACGACCGTCGTCGCCGCGCCGCCATCGCCCGCATTGAGCTGTTTGAGCCCGTGGGCAAGGGCGACTTGTTGGAACTTCGCCACGACGACGAGTTCGATCAGTTCCTGACTACCATCGCCGCCGATGATGCCGCCGCCGGCGACATCATCGAGTGCCACGTGCCCCGCAGCATGCCCGAGGGCTGCCGCGTTCGTGTGATTCGCAGCCAGCGCGCCATTGACGCTGCCGGCGCCGCGCTCAAGCGCGATGTGCTACGCCGCCGCGCCGTAGACGTGTCCGTCGCGGCGCGTCTGGGCGAGCCGTTTACCGTCACGCTCACCTGCTGCGACGACCCCACGCTCACCGCCACCGCCACCGGCTTTACCGTCGAGGCCGCCAAGACCCGCGCCGTCGAGGCATCCGATCTGGTGGAGCACGTGGGCCGCATGGGCTCCTCGCCCTTTGAGGCCGCGAGCTTTGACGTGGCGCTCGATGAGGGCTGTGGCATGGGCTTCTCCGCTGTGCACAAAGTGCGCGCCGCCGCTTGCAAGGCGCTCGAGGAGGCCATTCTGGCGCCTTACGAGGAGCGCGCCCACACGCTCGAGCTGCCGGCGATTGTCACCAGTGATTCCCGCCCCGCGCCCGAGCACTACCGCGATGAGCCGCAGATCTGCGCCACCGTCACCTCACTCGAGGCCGCCGAGGCAGCGCGCGCGGAGGGAGCCGCGCGCATCTACATGACCACCGACGCGCTCGATGCGGCCGAGCTCTCCCCCGCCGATGCGTTTGAGCAGGGTATTGTTCCCGTGCTCGATGAGGTCTGCCGCGCCGTCGACCACGCGCGCGTCGACCCGTGGGTCGTTGCCGGTGCCACGGTCGCTATTGGCAACATCTCTGAGCTTGCCCTGGCCGCCCAGGTTGGTGCCACGGCCGAGATTCGCTCTTGCCTGCCCGTGCACAACACGCCTTGCATGGAGGCACTCGCCGAGCGCGGAGCCGGGGCGTTTTGGCTCTCGCCCGAGATCACGCTCGACGAGATTATCTCGCTTGGCACCTCCGCGCCCGCGGCCCTGGGCATCACCGTTTTCGGCCGCCCGCGCGTTATGACGAGCGAGCACTGCATCCTGCAGGTGGCCAATGGCTGCATCCACGATTGCGCCCACTGCCGCCTGCGCGCCCGCAAGCTGTCGCTCAAGAATATCGACGGCAAGGTCATGCCGGTGCGCACCGACATCCACGGCCGCTCGCGCCTGTACGACGCCTACCCCATCGACCTCACACCGCAGGTTCCACAGCTGCTCGACGCCGGCGTGCGCCGTCTCATGGTCGACGGAACCCTGCTCGAGGCCGATGAGATTGGCCGCGCCGTCGCACGCGTCCGTCGAGCCGTCGAGGCCGCGCAGGCCGGCCGTAAGCCCGCCGCCCGCCTGCGCGGCGCCACTTCGGGCTGCATGTTTGTGGGAATTAGCTAACCGAAAGGCTTACACGTGAACGAAGAACCTCAAGTCCTCTACTGCGACGCCTGGCTCATGGCCATCGATAAGCCCGCCGGCATGATCGTCCACGGCGACGGCACCGGCGAGCGCACGCTTACCGACTATGCCAGCGACCTTTTGCTGGCGATGGGCGACGGCTTTGCCGCGACCGACATGCAGCCGCTCAACCGCTTGGACCGCGACACCACTGGCGTGGTGTTGTTCTCGCTCGACAAGCAGACGCAGCCCGCCTTTGACCAGATGGTGATCGACCACGCCTTTGAAAAGCACTATCTGGCGCTCGCCGAGGGCAAGATCGACTGGAACGAAAAGCTCATCGACAAGCCCATCGCCCGCGATCGCCACGATAGCCGCAAGATGCGCGTCGGCGCCAGCGGCAAGCCGTCGCAGACACGCGTCAAGGTGCTCAAGCGCCTTAAGAGCCGCCGAGGCCTGCCCGCCCGTTCGTATATCGATGTTGAGCTGCTCACCGGCCGCAAACACCAGATCCGCGTGCACCTGGCAAGCGAGCATCATCCCCTGGTTGGCGACGACCTGTACGGAACGCCGCGCCCCTGTGGCCTCATGCTCCACGCCCACAGCGTATCCTTTACCCATCCCGTAACCGGCGAGCACATCCACATCGAAGCCCCCTGCCCCTGGGAGCCCTAAAACCTGCCAAAAAGGGACAGGTTTATTTTGGCAGGTTTTATCTGGGCAAACGTCAAGCCGCCACGATGGCTCAGCCGCGGCCCCAAAACATCTCGATCTGTAACAGTTAGAACCCATTTTCCGGTCTATCTGTTACAGATCGAGACATTCAAATCCCCCTCTAAGGAAAATCTCGATCTGTAACAATAACTCGGCAAAATCGATCCCAGATGTTACAGATTGAGACAAAGGGATGGCGCGGTTCGGAAGTATCTCAATCTGTAACATCTAACCCACTTTTAACGGTCCAGTTGTTACAGACTTAGACAAACCGGCGGATAACGAAAGCGGCAACGCCTGTGATGGACGTTGCCGCTTTTCTATTGAGAAAACTACTCGGTTTTCGTTACAAACCACCACAATGGGGACAGGCACCTTTGTGACGGTTTTGGCCTTGGCCTGCTCCTGCTTGCTAGACCGTGATGACGTTGTCCATTGCCCGGTACTTGGCGGGCACCTCGCCTGCGGTAATAATCGTTGCGTCGCGAAAGTCCGCGAACTTGACGGGCGCCACCATGCCAAATTTACTGGCGTCCGAGATTACAAAGCGCTTGGCCGTATGGCGCATCGAGATGCGCTTTACTTGCGCCTCCTCGATATCGGGCGCCGTGAAGCCCTGCTCGGCGGCAATGCCGTTAGAACCCCAAAAGCCACAGTTAAAGTTGTAGCGGTCTAAGGTTGCCAAGGCATCGGGGCCAACGAGTGCTTCGGTCTCGGGCTTGAGCTCGCCGCCTAGTACCACGGTACGCATGCCGCGCAAAGCGAGGTGCTGAGCATGGAGCACGGAATCGGTCACATAGGTGACATCTTCAAGGTGTGGAAGATGCTCGATGAGCTTGAGCGTCGTCGAGCCCGAATCGATGTATACAAAGCTCTCGGGCTCCACCAGCGCCGCGGCGCGGGCGCAGATACGCTCCTTATCGTCGTTATGGAGGTCGCTGCGCTCATTGAGCGTTAGGTCGCGCGTCACGTGTGCGCGCTCAAGACTCGTCGCTCCGCCGTGGACCTTGGCGATACGGTGTGCTCGATCGAGCGTCTGCAGGTCGCGCCGAATGGTAGACGCCGTTACGCCCAGGGTATCGGCAAGCTCTTGCACAGTAACCGAGCCAGCCTGCTGGACCATCGACACGATCGCGTTGAGCCTATCCTCCGCAAGCATCGCTTACTCCTCCTCGGGGTACACGACTCCCCAGTCGGCGCGGAGCTTGGTCATGAGCTCCATGACATCAGAAGCATAATCCAGAAGCTCGCGCTTCGAATCATCGCCGGCAACGGCCTTCTCCAGGTCGGCCATTTCGTAGCACAGGGCGTAAGCCTCGGTGCCGGTGTGGACCTCCTCACGGTGCCCGTCCGCAGTCCACACGATGGTCGCGTGATCGGCGCGGGGATACTCGTTGACCTCGATATAGCACTTGTCAAAGCTGATGACCGAGCGCTTGGGCTGCTTGGAGTGGAGCGTAAGGCTCACCACGCCCAGCTGCTGCTCGGCATTACGGCAGACGATGCCGCCCGCAACGTCAACGCCGGTCTCACAGGTGTTGCCGAGCGAAACGACCTCAACAGGCTGGCTTGCCATAAAGAGGCGCATGACGGACAGGGCATACACGCCAATATCGAGCATGGCACCGCCAGCAAGGTTGCGATTGTAGAAACGGTTGGTCAGGTCGCCGTATTCCTTGTAGCTGCCAAAGTTGAGCTGAGCGAGGTTCATGCGGCCAAACTCGCCGGCATCCATGCGGCGGCGCAGCTCCCGATACAAGGGCATGTGGAGCACCGTGGTGGCGTCCATAAGGACCACGTTGTGCTCGTCGGCGATGGCACGTGCTTCGTCGAGCTCGGCGGAGTTGAGGGTGATGGCCTTCTCGCAGAGCACGTGCTTGCCAGCTGCCAGAGCGGCGCGCAGGTAGGCGATATGCGTGTTATGCGGCGTGGTGATATAAACGGCGTCGATGTCGGGATCGGCGTAGAGGTCCTCAACCGTCTCGTACACCTTCTCGACGCCATACTGCTCGGCAAAAGCCTGGGCCTTGGACAGCGTGCGGTTGGCGACGCCCGCAAGCTTGCGACCGGCAAGGGCGAGAGACTGGGCCATCTGATTGGCGATAACGCCGCATCCGATCACGGCCCAACGAAGCTCGGGAGCCGTAAAGATGTCGTTAGGGAACGGCTGATCCTGGACCGAGGCAAACGCCGCCTTAGCGGCGGCTTCGGCGTCGAGCGGAGCCTGTTTGGAATCTGTCATCATGTGCCTCCTGAGTCACCGGAAGTTCTTCATTTCCAACAGCCTTATATTCGCACAAATTTGCGCGCATTTGCTTGTATTTGCGTGTTTATTTGTTTATCGGTCATTATTAACAATAATTAGCAGATATTTGCGCGGCTATACGCATTATCGCGCAAGACTCTGTGCGTAAATACGCATGCATCGATCGTTATGATGCAGAAAAAGGCGGGACACCAAAACCCCTAAAGGAAAGCAGGCTGTCTTACTCTGCCCCCTAGGGGCATCAGACATCAAAAGACCATCCCTAACTGCCGGCACATAGGGACTGTCCCAGGCTGCCGAAACCTGGGGCGTTCCCCGTACGACGCTTTCGTGGCAAGACTGTCCCCATCAACCAGCCGTTAAAGAACGTCCCCAACGACCAGTCATTTATGTCTGTCCCCAATGAGTATGGCCACTCATTTATGTCTGTCCCTAATGAGTCTGTCCCCAATGAGTAGGGATAGAAAAAGGCCCGGGTGCCGTGGCATCCGGGCCTTTGCTAGCAACTTAGATGTTGCGGGCAGCTTAGAACTTGTGGCCGCACTTCTTGCAGACGCGCAGCTTGTTCTTGCCGTCCTTCTCGTGACCGACGCGGGTAACCTTACCGCACTCGGGGCAAACGAGATTGACGTTGGAGGCATCGATGGGAGCCTCCTGCGAAACGATGCCGCCCTGCTGGTTGGCAGCGTTGGGCTTGACGGCCTTCTTGACGACCGAAACGCCCTCGACAACGACCTTGTTCTCGGCAGGGAGAGCACGCAGGACAACGCCCTGCTTGCCGCGATCCTTACCAGAGAGAACCTGGACCTTATCGCCCTTCTTGATATACATATATCTCCCCTAACTACAGGGTCTCGGGAGCGAGCGAGACGATCTTCATGTACTTCTTGTCACGAAGCTCGCGAGCGACGGGCCCGAAGATACGGGTGCCGACGGGCGAACCATCGTTGTTGATGACAACGCAGGCGTTATCATCAAAGCGAATGTAGGAGCCATCCTTGCGGCGGATCTCCTTAACGGTGCGAACGACGACGCAACGGACAACGTCCTTCTTCTTGACGTTGGCGCCAGGAGTAGCCTCCTGGACAGCACCGATGAACACATCGCCGATGCCTGCATAACGACGCTTGGAACCGCCAAGCACCTTGATGCAGCGAATCTTGCGAGCGCCGGAGTTGTCGGCGACGTTCAGCATGGTTTGCATCTGAATCATGGTAGATGTTCCTCCGAACTAAGAACCGAAGAGAGGTGCGCAGCCTTTATGCGGCCCGTGGTATGCAAGCCAGGCATACGCACATCTTCGGAAACGTACAAGTCGTAAGAGCGACTGCTTATTTAGCGCGCTCGACGACCTCGATGAGGCGCCAACGCTTCATCTTGGACATAGGACGGGTCTCCATAACGCGGACGGTATCGCCCACGCCAGCCGTGCACTCCTCGTCGTGAGCGTGCAGCTTCTTGGAGCTGGTCATCATCTTGCCGTACTTGGGGTGACGCTTGCGCTCGGTGATGGTGACAACGATGGTCTTGGCACCGGAGACGGAGGTAACGACACCCGTACGGACCTTACGCGAGTTACGCGAATCAGTCATGTTCTCTCCTTAGGTCCTACTCGGCGACAGCGGACTTCTCCGCTGCGATCTCGCGGGCGCGCTGCTCCGTGAGGACGCGAGCGATGTCCTTCTTCACGGTGTTGACGCGAGCGGTGTTGTCCAGCTGGCTGGTGGCCATCTGGAAACGAAGGTTAAAGAGCTCGGCGCGCATTTCCTTCAGCTTCTCAACGAGCTGAGCGTCCGAGAGCTCACGAATCTCTGCGGGCTTCATTAGTTCTCCTCCTTGGCGGCGGCGGCGTCCTCAGCAGCCCACTTGGTCTCGAGAGCGGCCTCCTCAGCCATCTCCTTCTCGATGCGCTGCTCGGCGTTCTTGGCAGCAACGATCTTGGTCTTGATGGGGAGCTTGTGCTGCGCAAGACGCAGAGCCTCGCGAGCGACCTCCTCGGGAACACCCTTGACCTCGAACATGATGCGGCCGGGCTTGACGACGGCCACCCACTCCTCGGGGTTACCCTTACCAGAACCCATGCGAGTCTCGGCAGGCTTCTTGGTGATGGGCTTATCGGGGAAGATCGTGATGTAGACACGACCGCCACGCTTCATGTAGCGGGTCATGGCAATACGAGCGGCCTCGATCTGACGGTTGGTGATCCAATGGGCCTCGAGAGCCTGGATGCCAAACTCGCCGAAATGCAGCTCGGTATTACCCTTGGCCTGGCCCTTCATGGAGCCACGCTGCACCTTGCGGTGAAGAATACGCTTAGGGGCAAGCACTACTGACCCCTCCTCTCGGAGTTACGACGACGAGGACGGGAAGAGCCCTCGAGTGCAGGGTTGGGAACAGGCTGGCCCGGGAGCTTCTCGCCCAGGTAGATCCAGACCTTCACGCCGCAGGCACCCATGGTGGTGCTGGCGACAGCCGTGCCGTAGTCGATCTTGGCACGGAGGGTGTGCAGAGGCACGCGACCCTCACGGTACCACTCACGACGGCCCATCTCGGCACCGCCGAGACGACCGGAGCACTGGATACGGATGCCCTTGGCGCCGGCCTTGCGGGCGGACTGGACAGCCTTGCGCATAGCGCGACGGAAGGCAACGCGGCCCTCGAGCTGCTCAGCGATGGACTGAGCAACGAGGTTGGCGTCGAGCTCGGGACGCTTGATCTCGACAACGTCGACGGAGAGCTGGCCCTTGGAGACGCCAGCGACCTTCTCGAGCTCGGTACGGAGGGTATCGATCTCGGCACCCTTCTTACCGATAACAACGCCGGGGCGAGCGGTGAAGATGATGACCTTCACCTTGTCGCCAGCGCGCTCGATCTCGACGCGGGAGACAGCTGCGCGGGAGAGACGCTTCTCGAGGTACTTGCGGATCTCGAGATCGTTACCGAGGGTCTTAGCGTAATCCTTCTCTGCGAACCAGCGGGAGCGCCAGTTCTCGGTGATGCCAAGACGGAAGCCGGTGGGGTAGACTTTCTGACCCATACAGCTTTACGCCTCCTTTCGAGGAGCAACGACGACGGTGATGTGGGAAGTACGCTTCAGAATGCGAGAAGCGGAACCCTTGGCGCGGGGACGGATGCGCTTAAGCGTCGGACCCTCGTCAACATAGGCAGCAGCGACAACCAGGTTGTCGGCACGCAGACCGTTGTTGTTCTCGGCGTTCGCAACGGCGGAACGGAGAACCTTCTCGACATCCACGGCGACGGCGCGGTCGCAGAAGTGGAGGATGTCGAAGGCCTGAGCGACAGGCTTGCGGCGGATCAGATCGACCACCAGGCGGGCCTTGCTGGGGGAAACACGCACGTACTTAGCGACGGCGCGAACCTCGGTGGCCTCAGTTTCAATAGACTTAGTTGCCATTTACGGTTAACCCCCTATTTGGCCTTGTGGCCACGGAACGTACGAGTCGGCGCGAACTCGCCGAGCTTGTGACCAACCATGGACTCGGTAACATACACGGGCACATGCTTGCGGCCGTCGTGGACGGCGATGGTGTGACCAACCATCTCGGGGAAGATGGTGGACGCGCGGGACCAAGTCTTCACGACGTCCTTCTTGCCAGCCTCGTTCATCGCGGTGATACGCGAGAGAAGGCGAGTCTCCACGAACGGGCCCTTTTTGAGACTTCTGCTCATAAGTGCTTTCTCCTAAAACTCGGTATCCGAAATTACTTCTTACGGCGACGAATGATGTGCTGGTTCGAGACCTTCTTCTTCTTGCGCGTACGAAGGCCCTTCGTCGGCTTACCCCAGGGGGTAACAGAGGGACGACCAGAGGTGTGGTTCTTGCCCTCGCCACCGCCGTGCGGGTGGTCGACAGGGTTCATAACGGTACCGCGGACGGTCGGGCGCACGTTCATGTGACGCTTACGGCCGGCCTTGCCGATGACGATGTTGGCGTGATCGGCGTTGCCGACCTCACCGACGGTGGCGCGGCAGGTAACGAGGATGCGGCGCATCTCGGAGGAAGGCATACGGACGATGGCGTACTTGCCCTCCTTACCCATCAGCTGGCAGGAGTTACCGGCGGAACGGGCGATAGCGGCGCCCTTGCCCGGCTGGAACTCGACGGCGTGGATGAGCGTACCGACGGGGATGTCGGCGAGGGGCAGAGCGTTGCCCGGCTTGATGTCGGCGTCAGAACCGGACATGACGGTCTGACCGACCTCGAGGCCCTTGGGGGCCAGGATGTAGCGCTTCTCACCGTCAGCATAGTGCAGCAGAGCGATGCGAGCGGAACGGTTCGGATCGTACTCGATCGTGGCAACCTTGGCGGGCACGCCGTCCTTGTTGCGCTTGAAGTCGATCACGCGGTAACGACGCTTCACGCCGCCGCCCTGGTGGCGGGTGGTGACGCGGCCGTTGTTGTTACGACCGGCCTTCTTGGGCAGGGGCTCGAGAAGAGACTTCTCGGGCTTGGTGCAGGTGATCTCGGAGAAGTCGGAGATCGTCTGCCAACGCCTACCAGCGGAGGTCGGCTTAAGGTGCTTTACAGCCATTACAATCCCTTTCAATAGGTATCCGTTAGCCATCGCAGACAGGGATTCGAGGTTTTGCCTCGGGTGCGATGACACCGGACGTATACACGGTTCCGGGCGTGTCCATTTTATACGCCCAAAACCTTGAGCTCTCGCCTCCCCTATTTGGGAGGCATGAGCTCACTCAACAGCAGCGAGTCTTAGGCCTGGTTGCCAAAGACCTCG
Organism: Collinsella sp. LCP21S3_C7; assembly: GCF_052118485.1. NCBI lineage: Bacteria > Bacillati > Actinomycetota > Coriobacteriia > Coriobacteriales > Coriobacteriaceae > Collinsella > Collinsella sp. LCP21S3_C7. Next base: position 52,737 of record NZ_JBQKHC010000002.1, read on the forward strand.
ATGGTGTCGCCCTCGGCCAGCGTAACGATGGCCTTCTTCCAAGAACGGGTCTTGCCGGCGACATAGCGCACGCGCTTGGTCTTGGGCTTGACCGTCAGGGTGTTCACGCGAACGACCTTGACGCCGAAGATCTCCTCGACAGCGTCCTTGATCTGATACTTGTTAGCATCCTTGGCGACCTCGAACGTGTACTTGTTCTGCTCCATGCCGGAGAAGGAACGCTCGGACACGATCGGACGGATGATGATCTCGTGGGCGGTCATTTATGCAAGCACCTCCCCGAAGTGAGCGGCGATGTCGGCGGGCATCAGCACAGCGTTGTTGTTGACGAGATCATAGGTGTTGGCCTCGTCGGCAGTGATGATGAACGTCTTGGGAATGTTGCGGAACGACAGGTAGGCGTTGACGTCCTCATCGCGAACGATGATGGTCAGACGCTTGCCCTCAAGGCCGAGAGCCTTGAGCATGGCAACGGCAGCCTTGGTGGAAGGCTTCTCGAAGCCGTAGTCGTCGACGAGCACGAGCTCGCCATCGGCCAGCTTGGCGGACAGCGCAGAGCGCATAGCCAGCTTGACCTCCTTGTTGTTCATACGCTTAGCGTAGGAACGGGGCTTGGGGGCGAAGACAACGCCACCGTGACGCCACTGGGCAGCACGGATGGAACCCTGGCGGGCACGACCGGTGCCCTTCTGACGCCAAGGCTTCTTGCCGCCACCGGAAACCTCAGAGCGGCCCTTAGCGGACTGGGTGCCCTGACGCCAAGAGGCCATCTGGCACTTGACGATGTGGTGCATAACGTGGATGTTCGGCTCGATGCCGTACACCTCAGCGGCGAGCTCGGCCTCGGCGACCTTCTTGCCCTCGCTGTTCTTTACTTCAAACTTTGCCATTTAAGTGTTCTCCTTGGTATGACGCTGGGCTAAATGGGCTGGGCCCTTAGGCCATACGGATGGCGACGAGACCATTCTTGGCACCCGGGACAGCGCCCTTGACCAAGATGAGGTTCTGCTCGGCATCGATGCGGACAACGGAAAGGTTCTTGACGGTAACGCGCTCGTTACCCATGTGGCCGGCCATCTTGACGCCCTTGAGGACGCGCGCAGGATAGGCGCACTGACCGATAGAACCGGGGTGACGCTGGAAGCGAGAACCATGCGTCATAGGACCGCGGCGCTGACCCCAGCGCTTGATGCGACCCTGGAAGCCCTTACCCTTGGAGGTACCGATGACGTCGACCTTCTCGACATCAGCGAAATCAGCGACGGTGACGACCTCGCCGACCTTGTGCTCCTCGCCGTTCTCGACGCGGACCTCACGAAGGAAGCGGACAGGCTCGACGCCGGCCTTGGCGAAGTGACCAGCCATGGGCTTGTTCACGTTCTTGGCCTTGATGTCGCCGAAACCGATCTGGACGGCGTCATAGCCGTCGGTTGCCTGAGTTTTAACCTGCGAGACAGCGCAGGGGCCAGCCTGGATGACCGTGACGGGAACGACGTTGTCGTTCTCGTCCCAAACCTGGGTCATGCCAATCTTGCGGCCGAGAATCATGCTGATCAAGATATGATCCCAACTCTCGCGTGGTCTTGGGACAATGCGTACACCACCGAGCGTACGCCCCTAGAGGACCACTACTTACACGACGTGCTCCCCAGCCTTGTATTGCGTCCGGACTACCTGACAACCCTATTAAGCAGGCATTTTGTCCAGCCAGAATACTCCCCTGGTTTCACACAGCTGTTTAGTATACACGGCTGCGGGCGTATCCATCGAGATTCATATTTCACTCACATTGTTTACGCAGGTAAAGTGCGTGGCACGTTCCCAGTGTGCGGCGGAGGGGGCGGGCCTGAGACATATTAAGGTTGCTGCTCTACAGTCCTGCTCACGACGGAGAGCACATTAAGTGCTCTCCTGTTCGTGCGGAACTCGCGACAACCTTAATATGTCTCAGGCCCGCCCCCTCCGCCGCACACTGGGAACGACACGTTGATGTCTGCTTAACCTTGCTCGCTCAGGCTAATGACATTGTTGGGGATCCACAATTTGCTGCAAGGTGAACTTGCATTGGGGCGTATCGTCCTCTTCTCGCGCATCGTCGAAATCGAAGATCATGATGGCGCAGTTGGGGAGTTTTGCTGGGAGCTCGAAACCCTCTGGGGCTGCAGCCTTGATGAATTGGCGGCTGGCGCTGCCGTGGCTTACTGCTAGGAGGGTTTCGATGCCCTCGGCGCCCATGAGATTGGTGAGGGTGTCTACCATGCGTTCTTGCAGCGCGCGGCTTCCTTCTCCTCCGAAGGGGACCAAATCCTCGCCCGGATCCCAAACGTCGGTAGGCAATGCGTCGTGCGGGCCTTCCTCGAAGGTCCCATAGCCGCGCTCGATGATGCCTTCGCAGGGCTCGACAGTAGCATCCGGACCGAGGATCTCGCATGCGACGAGACTTGCCGTGTCCATAGCTCGGCCTAAAGGCGAAGAGACCACTTTGTCGGGGACGACGCCGTGGGCTTTGAGCCATTCGGCTGCCGCTTGGGCCTGTTGACAGCCCAAATCGGTAAGCGGTGAATCACAGCGACCCTGGACGAGCTTTTTTACGTTGAATTCCGTCTGGCCGTGGCGGAGCAGATACAGCCTCTTCATATTCTCCCCTTCTGTATAACGTGCTTTGCCGGCGCAGACCTACTCGTGGGTATGCCCTACGTAGTCATCGTCGATCGTAATCTTGGCAATCGACTTGGGAAATTCCGATTCGACCCTCTGGGCCAACGCGTGCTTGAGCTCATCGGACCCCATGCCCAAATCCGAGGGACGCACGCAGTCAAAGATCACGTTGGTGTGCGTAGGACCCGGCACACAGCGCAGGTCATGAATCGAAAGGCGGCTATCGATCTGTTGGGCCATGGCGTGAATGCGCAAACGCATGCTCGCCACCTTGGGGTCATCGGTCACGATGGGATCGTAGTGAAGCGTGACAATCATGTCGTCTTCGTCCCTAAATGCCTGTTCAATGTTATCGAGCGTGTCATGACTTTCCAGCGGGCTGGCCTCGGCCGCCATCTCGGCGTGAGCGCTTGCGAACTTCCTGCCCGGGCCGTAGTCGTGAACCATTAGGTCATGAACGCCCAAAACGCCAGGGTAGCTCATGATCTTGCCGCGAATATGTTCGACCAGCTTGGGATCGGGCGCCTGACCCAAAAGCGGGCTCACCGTATCCTGGATGAGCTCAAAACCGCTCCAGCCAATATAGGCGCCAACGGCAAGGCCGACCCAAGCATCAAGATTGATATGCGTCACCTGCGAAACAATTGCGCACGCTAACACGGCGCCTGTGGCAAGGACATCGTTCTTGGAATCCTGCGCGGTCGCATGCAGCGTCTCAGACTCAATACGGTCACCGAGCTTTTGGTTGAGGGCCGCCATCCACAGTTTAACAACCATCGAAAGCGCCAAGACTGCCACCAGGGCAAGCGAGAACTCGACGGGTTCGGGGTGGACGATACGCTCAAACGAGGACTTCACCAGTTCGAGGCCGATGAGCAGCACGAGCGCCGCCACGACCAGACCCGAGAGATACTCGTAGCGGCCATGGCCGTAAGGGTGCTCGGGGTCTGCCGGCTTGCCCGCCAGCTTAAAGCCAAGCACGCTCACGATGTTTGAGCTGGCATCGGACAGGTTGTTCATGGCGTCCGCCACAATCGAAACCGATCCCGACAGCACGCCAATTGCACCCTTCGCAGCGCATAGCGCCACATTGGCGAGAATACACACCACGCCCGCCAACGTGCCCACGCGCGCACGGTCGCCCTGCGCACGACGAACGATCCACTCGACCATCTATATCTGCCCCCAACAGTTTTACTCATACACTCGTTTGTCGAATAGCTCAGTAGTGTAGACCCTTTACCCCATCGATACAAAAAAAGGCCGCAACCCTTAGGGCTGCGGCCTTACAAATCGCACTATCGAGCAAAAAGCTTAGAGCTTGATGTCGATGTCGACGCCAGCGGGGAGATCGAGACGCATGAGCGAATCAACGGTGCCCGAGGTGGGGTCGAGGATGTCGATGAGGCGCTTGTGGGTGCGCATCTCGAACTGCTCACGGGAGTCCTTGTCCTTGTGCGGCGAGCGGATGACCGTGTAGAGGTTGCGCTCGGTGGGCAGGGGGACAGGACCGGAAACGCGAGCGCCGGTCTTCTGAGCGGTCTCGACAATGAGCTTCGCGGACTGATCGACGACCTCGTGATCATAGCCCTTGAGGCGAATGCGGATCTTCTGGGTAGCCAACTTAAACCTCCAAAGAGTGCGAGAGATGTTCTCGCGGATTACGTAACAGGGAGCTCGAACTTAGGCGTTCTTGCTCATGACCTCGTCCACGATGGACTTGGGCGCAGGCTCATAAGAGTCGAACTGCATCGTGTAGGATGCACGGCCCTGGGTCTGGGAGCGAAGGTCGGTAGCGTAACCGAACATCTCGCCCAGCGGCACCTTGGCACGGATGAGCTTGGTGTTCTTGCGATCCTCCATGCCCTCGATCTTGCCGCGGCGACCGGAGAGGTTGCCCATAACGTCGCCCATGTACTGCTCGGGGGTCTCGACCTCGACAGCCATGATCGGCTCGAGCAGCTGCGGATCGGACTTCTTGAGGGCGTCCTTGATAGCCATGGAACCGGCGATCTTGAAGGCGGCCTCGGAGGAGTCGACCTCGTGGTAAGAACCGTCGAACAGGGTGACCTTAACGTCGAGGACCGGGAAGCCGGCGATAACACCGGTGTTCAGGGCCTCCTGGATGCCCTTGTCGATGGACGGGATGTACTCCTTGGGCACGACGCCGCCGACGATAGCGTTGACGAACTCGTAGCCGAAGCCCTCCTCCATCTTCTCGAGCTTGATGACGGCGTGGCCGTACTGACCGCGACCGCCGGACTGACGGACGAACTTGCCCTCAGCCCTCTCGACGTCGTGACCAGCGGTCTCGCGGTAGGCAACCTGGGGCTTACCGACGTTAGCGTCAACCTTGAACTCACGGAGCAGACGGTCAACGATGATCTCGAGGTGCAGCTCGCCCATGCCGGCGATGATGGTCTGGCCGGTCTCGTGGTTGGTGGACACCGTGAAGGTCGGGTCCTCCTCGGCGAGCTTGGTCAGAGCCAGGGACATCTTGTCCTGCTCGGCCTTGGTCTTGGGCTCGATAGCAACGTCGATAACGGGCTTGGCGAACTCGATCTTCTCGAGGACGATCTCCTTGCCCTCGGCGCACAGGGTGTCACCGGTGGTGGAGTTCTTGAAGCCAACGCAGGCGACGATGTCACCGGCGCAAGCGTCGTCACGGTCGATACGCTCGGCGGCGTTCATCTCGAGGATGCGGCCGAGGCGCTCGCGCTGACCGTTGGAAGCGTTGACCACGTAGGAGCCGGACTCGGCGCGACCGGAATAAACGCGGACGTAGGTGAGCTTACCGACGAACGGGTCGGTCATGATCTTGAAGACCAGGCCGGAGAAGGGCTCGTCGAAGGAGGGATGACGCACGATCTCCTCGCCGGTTTCCGGATCGGTACCGGTGACGGCCTCAACGTCGAGCGGGCTGGGCAGGTAGTCGACGACAGCGTCGAGCAGCTCCTGAACGCCCTTGTTCTTGTAGGCGGAGCCCACAAAGACGAGGTTGAGCTCGTTGGCCAGAACGCCCTTGCGCAGAGCAGCCTTGAGCTCCTCGACGGTGAAGTCCTCCTCCATGAGGATCTTCTCCATGAGCTCGTCGTCAAAGCTGGCAGCGGCGTCGAGGAGCTCCTCGCGCTTGGTGGCAGCGATGTCGGCGAACTCAGCCGGGATCTCGTCCATCGGCTCGGGGTAGGTCATGCCCTTCTCGTCGGCCTTGAAGTCCCATGCAGTCATGGTGACCAGGTCGATGACGCCCCAGAAGTTGTCCTCGGCGCCCATCGGGACCTGAGCGGCCACGGCGTTAGCGTCGAGACGATCCTTCATGGTCTCGATAGCGTTGAAGAAGTCAGCGCCCACGCGGTCATACTTGTTGATGAAGGCGATGCGGGGAACGTTGAAGGTAGAAGCCTGACGCCAAACGGTCTCAGACTGGGGCTGGACGCCGGCAACGGCGTCGAAGACGGCGACAGCGCCATCGAGGACGCGCAGGCAGCGCTCGACCTCGGCGGTGAAGTCAACGTGGCCCGGGGTGTCGATGATCTGGATGCGGTAGTCCTTACCGTCCTTGTTCCAGAAGCACGTGGTAGCAGCGGAGGTAATGGTTACGCCGCGCTCCTGCTCCTGAACCATCCAGTCCATGGTGGCAGCGCCCTCATGGACCTCACCGATCTTGTGGGTCTTACCGGTGTAGTAAAGAATACGCTCGGTCGTGGTGGTCTTACCGGCATCGATGTGGGCCATGATGCCGATGTTACGGGTATCGGAAAGCTTGTGCTTAGCCTTAGCCATATTAGTTCCTTACCTTAACTTACCAACGATAGTGAGAGAACGCGCGGTTGGCCTCGGCCATCTTGAAGACGTCCTCACGCTTCTTGACGGAAGCGCCCAGGCCGTTGGAAGCATCGAGAATCTCGTTTGCGAGACGCTCAGCCATGGTCTTCTCCTTGCGAGCGCGGGAGAAGTTGACGATCCAGCGGATGCCCAGAGCGGTGGAACGACGGGAGTTGACCTCCATCGGGACCTGATAGGTAGCGCCACCGACACGCTTGGGCTTAACCTCGAGCGTGGGCTTGACGTTGTCCATAGCCTTCTTGAAGGTAGCGAGAGCGTCGCCACCCTCGGACTTCTCGGCAACGATCTCGAAAGCGGTGTAAACGATGCGCTCAGCGGTGGCCTTCTTGCCGTCAAGAAGGACCTTGTTGATGAGCTGAGTCACCAGGCGGTTGTTGTAAACGGCGTCAGGCTGAACCTCACGACGATTAGCTGCTGCACGACGCGGCATGTGAAATCTCCTTAAGTGTCTACCGTGCGGCGCTTAGGCGGCACACGGCGAAAGTATCAAAACGTTATCTGGCTTATTTGGCCTTGGGGCGCTTAGCACCGTACTTGGAACGGGCCTGCATACGGTTCTGGACCGGAGCAGCATCGTAGGCGCCACGGATGACGTGATAACGGACACCAGGGAGGTCACGAACACGACCGCCGCGGACGAGCACGATGGAGTGCTCCTGCAGGTTGTGGCCCTCACCCGGGATGTAAGCAGTAACTTCGATGCCGTTGACGAGGCGAACACGGGCAACCTTACGAAGCGCCGAGTTCGGCTTCTTGGGGCTCGTGGTGAAGACGCGGGTGCACACGCCGCGCTTCTGGGAGTTGTGCTGCAGAGCAGCGTTCTTGGACTTCTTGGGCGCGGAACGACGGCCCTGGCGAACCAGCTGGTTAATAGTAGGCAAAGCGTACTCCTTCTCGAATGATTCCAGCTTTCTGTAAAGTGCAACGGCTTGAATCGAGGGGTCAGCATCCCCCTACGAAACACGCAGTTCGATAGGATACGTGCCGTTAGCTGTGTCGTCAACAGACCACGCCGCCGGGCGTATCCTAAAATAGCCACATTTCCGCAAAGCCTACACAAAAGGAATCCCCTCCTGTGCGCGAGGGCGGATTTCCGGGACGGGCGGCCCAGGGGTTAAGTTTGCTGCTCTACAGTCCTGGCTCGCACGGAGGCCACATTAAGTGGCCTCCGGCTCGTGCGGAACTCGCGACAAACTTAACCCCAAGGCCGCCCGTCCCGGGAATCCGACGTACTCGTCGGGGCAACGTTCCTCAACAAAAAAGACCCGCTTCCCTGTTGGGAAACGGGTCTTTGGAAGAACGGTTAACGTACTAGGAAATTACTCCCCGTCGTTGTCCTTGGCCTCTTCGGCGTCGTCGGTGTCCACGAGCTGGTTGAGCAGCTCGTCGAGGGAAGCCATGTCCTCGTTGATGGCACCGTTGGCGGAAGCCTTCTTGTCGTCGATCGGGGCGCCCAGGAGCTCCTCGTCGGCATCGGCGTGATGCGAAGGAGCGGAGGTGCCCAGCAGGATGTCGTCCGGACCGTCGGGGCTAAAGACCATCTGCAGCAGCTGCGAGAGGTCTTCCTCGTCGGCAACGTCGTCGTTGTTCTCGAGGATGTAGAGCAGGTCGTGGGCCTCGAGGCCGTCGCGGAGCTCCTCGATCGCCTTGGCACCGATGCCATCGATGCGCAGCAGATCCTCCTCGGACTTGCCAACCAGGTCGCCGACCGTCTCGATGCCGACCTCGCTGAACTTGTTGGTCCAGCGCTGCGACACGCCCAGGTCGTCGAACAGGTACAGGCGAGCCTTCTCGGCGGAGATGGTGTGGCCGTTGCGGGTGAACGAACCGTCGGCACCGCCAAACTCGTCGTAGCCGGCCCAGTCGAGCTGCTGTGGGAGTCGCTCGTCCAGGTCCTTGAGCTCCACGGGAGCCCACTCGGGCAGCGACTTGGCGTTGGGCGAAGCCGGACCATCGATGTCCACGTAGCCGTCGGCCGTGCGATACGTCAGCTTGGCGTTAGCGTACGGCTTGAGGCCGGTACCAGCCGGGATCTTCTTACCGACGATGACGTTGGACTTAAGGTCGAGCAGGTGGTCGACCTTGCCCTCAATAGCAGCCTCGGTAAGGACGCCGGCGGTACGGATGAACGAAGCGCTCGACAGCCAGGAGTCGATGTTGGACGCAACCTTGAGCGTACCCAAGATGACGGGCTCAGCCACGGGAGCCTGACCGCCCAGACGGGCAACGCGCTCGACCTCGTCGGCGAACTCGTAGCGGTCGACGTACTGACCAAGCAGGTACTTGGAGTCGCCGGGGTTGGTAATCTGAACGCGACGCAGCATCTGACGTGCGAGCACCTCGATGTGCTTGTCGTTCAGGTCGACGCCCTGGCTGGTGTAGACGTCCTTGACGCTCTCGACGAAGGTGTGCATCGTCGACTCGATGTCGGTCAGCTTGCGCAGGTTGCGGAAGTTGACGAAGCCCTTGGTGATCTGGTCGCCGGCGCGAACCTCGCAGCCGTCCTCGATCTCGGGCATAAAGCGCACCGAAGCGGGGACGCGACGCTCGTCGAGGACACGGGTGTGATCCTCGGAGTCGGTGAGCGTCAGCACGTACTCGGACTTCTCGGGCTTAATCGAGAGGTGGCCGGAGTACGGAGCCAGCTCGGCCTCGCGACCCAGGATCTTCTCGTTGACGTTGCCGACGATATCGAACATACGGCTGACCGTAGGCAGACCCTGCGTAATATCGTCGACGCCAGCGACGCCGCCGGAGTGAATGGTACGCATCGTAAGCTGCGTACCGGGCTCGCCGATGGACTGGGCGGCAATAATACCGACTGCGGTACCGATGGCGACCGGACGACGGGTGGAAAGATCCCAGCCGTAGCACTTCTGGCACACGCCGTACTTGGAGCGGCAGGTGAGCAGCGCGCGAAGCTTGACCTTCTTAAGGCCCGCATCGACCATCTTCTGGATGTCGGCGACCTTCTCGATATAGCCGTCCTGCTCAAAGAGCACGGTGCCATCGGGAGCCACGACGTCCTCGATGAAGCAACGGCCGACAAGATCGGTGTTGAGGTCGGTGGTGCCGGGAATGATGAGGTTGTAGGTGACGCCCTCGTGTGTACCGCAGTCCTCCTCGCGGACGATGACGTCCTGGGCCACGTCGACCAGACGACGGGTCAGGTAGCCAGAGTCCGAGGTGTGGGATGCGGTATCGACCAGGCCCTTACGGGCGCCGTAGGTCGAAATGAAGTACTCGAGCGGCAGCAGGCCCTCGCGGAAGTTCGCCTTAATGGGAAGGTCGATCGTCTCGCCGGACATATCTGCCATCAGGCCACGCATGCCGCCGAGCTGACGCAGCTGGGTCTTAGAACCACGGGCGCCGGAGTCGGCCATCATGTACAGCGGGTTCTCCTCGTCGAACATGTCGAGCATGAGCGCTGCAACCTTGTCGGTACAAGCGGTCCACTCGTTAACGACTTCGATGTGGCGCTCCGTCTCGTTGATGAAGCCCTCCTCGAAGTACTCGTTGATCTGGTCGACGTTGGCCTGGGCGCGGTCGAGCAGCTCCTGCTTCTCGGCAGGGATGAGAGCGTCCCACACCGAGATGGTGAGGCCGGCGCGGGTAGCGTAGTGGAAGCCGGAGTACTTGATAGAGTCGAGGATCGGGCCGACCTTGGCCTCGGGGTAACGATCGCAGCAGTCGGCAACCAGCTTGGCCACATCGCCCTTGACCATCTTGTAGTTCATGAACTCGTAGTCTTCGGGCAGGCACTGGCGGTTGAAGATGATGCGGCCGATAGACGTCTCGAAGCGTGCGGTCTTGTTACCGGTGACATCGTAGTCGACGAACTCGTTCTTGCCGTTCTTGACGCGGAAGATACGGGTGCCGTCCTCGTTGATGACGTTGGCGTTCTCGGCGGACACACGGACCTGAATCTTGGCCTGCATGTCGACCTCGGAGCGGCAGTCATAGGCGTGCAGCGCGTCGTCGAAGCTCGAGAACACGTGGTTCTCGCCCGGCAGACCGTCGCGGACCTGGGTCAGGTAGTACACACCAATGATCATGTCCTGCGAGGGGATGTTGACCGGCTTGCCGGATGCCGGCGAGCGCAGGTTGTTCGCAGAGAGCATGAGCACGCGGGCCTCGGCCTGAGCCTGGCTGGACAGCGGCACGTGGACAGACATCTGGTCGCCGTCGAAGTCGGCGTTGAAGGGCGCGCAGACCAGCGGGTGCAGGTGGATAGCCTTGCCCTCGACCAGCACCGGCTCAAAGGCCTGGATGGACAGACGGTGCAGGGTCGGTGCACGGTTGAGCAGCACGACACGACCGTCGATGACCTCTTCGAGGATGTCCCACACAAAGGTGGCACCGCGGTCGATAGCGCGCTTGGCGCCCTTGATGTTCTCGACCTTGCCAAGCTCGACCAGGCGCTTCATGACGAAGGGCTTGAAGAGCTCCAGCGCCATGGTCTTGGGCAGACCGCACTGGTGCAGCAGCAGCTTGGGGTCGGTAACGATTACCGAACGGCCAGAGTAGTCGACACGCTTGCCCAGCAGGTTCTGGCGGAAACGGCCCTGCTTGCCCTTGAGGGCCTCGGCGAGCGACTTGAGCGGGCGACCACCACGGCCAGAGACCGGGCGCCCACGGCGGCCGTTGTCGAACAGGGCGTCCACGGACTCCTGGAGCATGCGCTTCTCGTTGTTCACGATGATCGCAGGGGCGTCCAGGTCGAGCAGGCGCTTGAGTCGGTTGTTACGGTTGATCACGCGACGATACAGGTCGTTGAGGTCGGACGCGGCGAAGCGGCCGCCGTCGAGCTGGACCATCGGGCGCAGATCGGGCGGAATGACCGGGATGACATCCAGAATCATGTTCGCGGGGCTGTTGCCGCCCTTCAGGAAGGCGTCAACGACCTCGAGGCGCTTGACGGCCTTCTCGCGCTTCTGCTTCTGGGAGTCCTCGTCGGCGATGATGGCCTTGAGCTTCTCGGCCTCGGAGGGGAGGTCGATGGCAGCGAGCAGGTCGCGGACGGCCTCGGCACCCATGCCACCCTTGAAGTACATGGAGTAGTAACGGGTCATCTCGCGGAACAGCGGCTCATCGGAGATGAGGTCGCGCTCGGTGAGCTTCATGAAGGCGTTGAAGGCGTCCGTGCGGAGCTGCTTCTCGTCCTTGCACTCTTCCTCGATGTCGACGATGCCGGAGGCGATCTCCTCGGGGCTCAGCGGCTCCTCGTCGGAGAACTCGTCAAAGTTCTCGGGGTTGCCCTGCTCCTTGAGGGACTCGATCTGGCGGGCGCACTCGGCATCGATCTCTTCCAGATCGGCGGCGAGCTCCTCGCGCAGGTCGTCAGCGTCGGCCTCGCGAGCCTCGTAGTCGACCTCGGTGATGATGTAGCTGGCAAAGTACAGAACCTTCTCGAGGTCCTTGGACTTGATGTCGAGCATACGGCTCATCGGGAAGCTCGTGGGGCTCTTGAAGTACCAGATGTGGGACACGGGAGCGGCGAGCTCGATATGGCCCATGCGGTCGCGACGCACCTTGGCCGAGGTGACCTCGACGCCGCAGCGCTCGCAGACGATGCCCTTAAAGCGGATGCCCTTGTACTTGCCGCAGGAGCACTCCCAGTCCTTGGCGGGACCGAAGATCTTCTCGCAGAACAGGCCGTCCTTCTCGGGCTTGAGGGTACGGTAATTGATGGTCTCCGGCTTCTTAACCTCACCGTGCGACCAGGAACGGATCTGGTCGGCGGAGGCAAGGGAGATCTTTACCGAGTCAAATTCAGTAGCTTCGAAATCTGCCACAGTCAACTACTCCTTATCAGTGGTCGTGGCGGCGACAGCCTCGGGCGCCTCGGCGGTCTCGGCATCCTGGGCCTCGACGTCGGCGTCAACGCCGGCGAGCGCAGCCAGGTCATCGAGGGCAGAGGTCTCCTCGGCGGTCACGGGGGCGGAGGCGTCCTCGTCGGCATCGTGCATGGGCTCGATGTCCAGTGCGAGGGAACGGATCTCCTTGACGAGAACCTTGAAGGACTCGGGGATACCCGGAACCGGGACGTTCTCGCCCTTGACGATGGACTCGTAGGTCTTGACGCGGCCCACGGTATCGTCGGACTTGACGGTCAGGATCTCCTGCAGGACGTTGGAAGCACCGTATGCGTACAGTGCCCAAACTTCCATCTCGCCGAAGCGCTGGCCGCCGAACTGGGCCTTGCCGCCCAGCGGCTGCTGGGTAACCAAGCTGTAAGGGCCAGTCGAACGGGCGTGGATCTTGTCGTCGACCATGTGACCGAGCTTGAGGATGTAGGACGTACCCACGGTAATGGGCTCGCGGAACTCCTCGCCGGTACGGCCGTCAAACAGGCGGGTCTTTCCACGCTCGTCAAGCTGGGTGACAAACTCGGGGCGCATGTGATCGCCAAAGGCAGCGGTGGCCTTGTTGAGCATATTCTTGTTGGCACGACGGATGACCTCGGCGATCTCGTCCTCCTTGGCGCCGTCGAAGACGGGCGTCGCGGTAAAGAACGGACCGGGGACGTACTTGTCGGAATCGGCATCCTCGGTATCCCAACCGCAGGCAGCAGCCCAGCCAAGGTGGCACTCGAGCAGCTGGCCGACGTTCATACGCGAAGGAACGCCCAGCGGGTTGAGGATAACGTCGATCGGGGTACCGTCAGCCATGTAGGGCATGTCCTCGACCGGCAGAACGTTACAGATAACACCCTTGTTGCCGTGGCGGCCGGCAATCTTATCGCCCTGCTGGATCTTACGGCGCTGGGCGACGTAGACGCGCACCTGCTCGTTGACGCCGGGGGCCAGGTCGTCGCCGTTCTCGCGGCTAAAGCGGACGACGTCGATGACGCGGCCGTAAGCGCCGTGAGGCATCTTAAGGGAAGTGTCGCGAACGTCGTGAGCCTTGGCACCGAAGATGGCGCGCAGCAGGCGCTCCTCGGCAGTCAGAGCGCTCTCGCCCTTAGGGGTAACCTTGCCGACCAGGATGTCGCCAGGGCCGACCTCAGCGCCGATGCGGATGATGCCGTCCTCGTCGAGGTTGGCAAGCATGTCCTCGGAGAGGTTCGGGATCTCGCGAGTGATCTCCTCGGGGCCGAGCTTGGTATCGCGGGCGTCGATCTCGTGACGGGTGATGTTGATGGTCGTCAGCAGGTCCTCGGCCACCAGGCGCTCGGACACGACGATACCGTCCTCGTAGTTGAAGCCTTCCCACGGCATGTAGGCCACGGTGAGGTTCTGGCCCAGTGCGAGCTCGCCGTGATCGGTCGAAGGACCGTCGGCCAGAGGCTCACCCTGCTCAACGGTGTCGCCGACGCGCACGAGCGGGCGGTGGTTGATGCAGGTGGACTGGTTGGAGCGCTGGTACTTGGCCAGGTGATACTCGTCCATGCCGCCGGCATGCTTGACGATAATCTTGGAGGCGTCGGCAAAGACGACCTCGCCGGCGTTCTTGGCCAGGGTGACCTCGCCAGAGTCCAGGGCGGCGCGACGCTCCATGCCGGTACCGACATAGGGAGCGGCGGGGTGAACCAGCGGCACGGCCTGACGCTGCATGTTGGCGCCCATGAGCGTACGCTTAGCGTCGTCGTGCTCGAGGAACGGGATCAGCGTGGCTGCGACGGAGAGCATCTGGCGCGGCGAGACGTCCATGTAGTCGACGTCCTCGACGGGCACGTCGGCGGGAGCGCCGAAGGAGCCGTCGAAGTCGCGGGTACGGGCGATCACGGAATGCGGACGGACGATCTTGCCCTCGGCATCGGTCGTGATGAACTCGTTGGTCTTGGGATCGAGCGGCGTGTTGGCCGGCGCGATAACGTGCTTCTCTTCCTCGTCAGCGGTCATCCAGTCGATCTGGTCGGTGGCAACGCCGTTCTCGACGCGGCGGAACGGGGCCTCGATGAAGCCATACTCGTTGACGCGGGCGTAGAGGGCAAGCGAGCCGATCAGGCCGATGTTGGGGCCTTCGGGGGTCTCGATCGGGCACATGCGGCTGTAGTGCGAGTTGTGAACGTCGCGGACGGCCGTCGGCACGTTGGTGCGGCGGCTGGAGCCCGACTTGTGGCCGGCAAGACCGCCAGGGCCGAGTGCGGACAGACGGCGCTTGTGGGTCAGACCGGTCAGAGGGTTCGCCTGGTCCATGAACTGCGAGAGCTGCGAGGAACCGAAGAACTCCTTGATGGAGGCCACGATCGGGCGGATGTTGATGAGCGACTGCGGGGTAATCTCGTCGATGTCCTGGGAGCTCATGCGCTCACGGACGACGCGCTCCATACGGCTCATGCCGATACGGAACTGGTTGGCGACGAGCTCGCCGACGGTGCGGATACGGCGGTTGCCAAAGTGGTCGATGTCGTCAACCTTGAAGCCCTGCTCGCCGGCAGCGAGGGACAGGAGGTAGCGCAGCGTCGCGACGATATCCTCGTCGGTGAGCACCGTGACCTCTTCCTCGGTAGTGAGGTTGAGCTTCTTGTTGACCTTGTAGCGACCGACGCGGGCCAGGTCGTAGCGCTGCGGGTTGAAGAGCAGGCCCTCGAGCAGGCTGCGGGAAGCATCCACGGTGGGAGGCTCGCCCGGGCGCAGGCGACGGTAGATCTCGATAAGAGCATCCTCGCGGGTAAGGGCGGTATCGCGCTCGAGGGTGCGCTTGATCACATCGGAGTTGCCGAGCAGCTCGATGATGTCGTCGTTGGTGACGGCGATGCCAAGGGCGCGCAGGAACATCGTGGCGCTCTGCTTGCGCTTACGGTCGATGGAGACCATGAGCTGGTCGCGCTTGTCGACCTCAAACTCAAGCCAGGCACCGCGGGACGGGATGATCTGAGCCTTGTAGATCTGCTTGCCCGAATCCATCTCGGAGCTGAAGTACACGCCCGGGGAACGGACGAGCTGCGAGACGACGATACGCTCGGTACCGTTGATGATGAAGGTGCCCTGATCGGTCATCATGGGGAAGTCGCCCATAAAGACGAGCTGCTCCTTGATCTCGCCGGTCTCCTTGTTGGTGAGACGGACGTCGGTCAGAAGCGGAGCCTGATAGGTCATATCCTTCTCGCGGCACTCCTCGACGGTGTGCGCGGGGTCGCCAAACTGATGCTCGCCGAAGGTAACCTCGAGAACATGGTTCTGGCTCTGGATGGGGCTGGATTCCTTAAACGCCTCACGAAGGCCCTCGTCCTTAAAACGCTCAAAGGATTCCCTTTGAACAGAGATAAGGTTGGGGAGCTCCATGGCCTCCGGGATTTTCCCGAAGCTGACGCGCTTGCGCTCAGTGGCAGTGTATGCGTAGGTCACCAGGTTTTTCCTCCTTCACGGAAATGCTCGGTGGGTTGGCGAGGCATAGCTTCGCCAGTTATCGCAACCTAATAGTTTATCAGGTACCGACCGTTGGGCAAGAAAAGCCTTGACGCGATTGAGTTTTTGGAGTAGCAAAGTTTTTCGACAGAAAATACCCAGGTAGATGTGCGTATATCGAACATATGTTCATATATTTTCTGTGAACAGAGTTGCTGATGCGCGTCGCTGAATGGCGGAATGGCGGCGAAGGCTGATCGGGCGGAAACTGCGTCCCGTTTTGAGGCCTCAAACTGGGTCGTAGTTTCCGATTGAGCCCTGTTTGGGAAACTGTATCCCGTCCTGATCCGATATTCTGGGATGCGCTTTCCGCTAGGGTCCTCAGCCGGAAAGCGCATCCCAGAATTCGATCAAATTGTGGGTCGCACTTTCCGGAGCTAAGCGGCACTTCGCAAAAAAACGGGTGCAGACCGAAGTCCGCACCCGTAAGCGCTGTTTACTTGCGCATCAAGCCGCCGCGCTCGTCGATGGCATCCCAGAAGGCATCGGCAAAGCGAGGATCGCTTGCAGCCATGAGGGCGTTGGTGGCCATCCAGCCAGACGGGGTACCGGTGTCGTAGCCCGAGAGCGGGTCGATGACGACAGCGTACATAGCCTCGCGGTCGAGCGAGCGGGCCATGGCGTCAGTGAGCTGAATCTCGCCGCCCTTGCCGGCCTGCTGGTCGGCAAGCAGCTCCATGACCAGCGGGCTCAGCAGATAGCGTCCGACGATGTAAAGGTTAGAAGGCGCAGCCTCGGGAGCAGGCTTCTCCACCAAGCCGCCGATACGCCACACGGCGCCAGGCTCGGCATCGCCAACGCCCTCAGCGCCCTCGAGGGAGCCCACGCGCTCGCCGGCGATAACGCCATAGCGGCTGACCTCCTCGGGAGCACACGCGGCAACAGCGATAACCGAAGCGCCGCCATGCTCCTTGGAGACGGCAAGCATCTTGTCGCAAATGTCATGGTTGGGCACAACATAGTCGCCCAGAAGAACAAGGAAGTTCTCCCCCGCCACAGCATCGGCCGCCGAGCGAATGGCATGGCCGAGGCCCTTGGGCTCGTACTGATAACGGAAATCGACCGGCATACCGCCAGCGTGGGCGACGGCATCGGCATAGGCGTTCTTGCCGCGCTCGCGCAGCAGGTTCTCGAGCGAACGGTCGGGCTGGAAGTAGCTCAGCAGCTCGGGCTTACCGGGAGAGGTAACGATGATGGCGTCGTCGACCTCCTCGGGGTCGAGTGCCTCCTCAACGACGTACTGGATAACCGGCTTGTCGAGCACCGGCAGCATCTCTTTGGGCGTGCACTTAGTGCCAGGCAGAAAACGCGTGCCTAGACCGGCGGCGGGGATGATTGCCTTCATATTATTCAAGGATCCTTTCGCAGGCGCAAAGCGCCCCAAGCGTG
The DNA here is from genome assembly GCF_052118485.1 of Collinsella sp. LCP21S3_C7. Taxonomy (NCBI): domain Bacteria; kingdom Bacillati; phylum Actinomycetota; class Coriobacteriia; order Coriobacteriales; family Coriobacteriaceae; genus Collinsella; species Collinsella sp. LCP21S3_C7. The sequence continues at coordinate 69,983 of NZ_JBQKHC010000002.1, forward strand.
CGGCACGGCGGCCGCAGACCAAATTGCGATACCGAAGTATCTTACCGCCGGAGACATACGTCCCCGTAAGGCAAACGCAATTCTTCAGCAGGTCAACGCAAATTATTGCTCGAATGGTGCAATTTTATGCCCCAGCGGTAACGGGATTGGCACGGCGAAGACGGCGGTGTTCTGCGTGCCGAGCAATGGGAATGAGGGGCCAAAACAAAAAAGACGGGGCTCGCAATGCGAACCCCGTCTGCAAAGAAATCTGGCGAGAAAGCCTGATTACTTGAGGGTGACAGCAGCGCCAGCAGCCTCGAGCTTCTCCTTGGCAGCCTCGGCGTCCTCCTTCTTGGCGCCCTCGAGAACAGCCTTGGGAGCGCTCTCGACGACCTCCTTGGCCTCCTTCAGGCCAAGGTTGGTGAGCTCACGGACGGCCTTGATGACCTGGATCTTGTTGTCGCCGAAGCCCTCGAGCACGACGTCAAACTCGGTCTTCTCCTCGGCCTCAGCAGCGCCAGCAGCGGGAGCGGCGACAACAGCGGCAGGAGCAGCGGCGGAAACGCCGAAGGTGTCCTCGATAGCCTTAACGAGCTCGGAAGCCTCGAGAAGGGTCATTTCCTTAAGAGCATCGATGATCTCATCGGTGGTAAGCTTAGCCATTTCTAAGTCCTTTCGGTTTCCGTGTCTGTGCACGGAGATCAGTTAAAACACGGCGCGAATGCGCCAGGGGTGCGGCGTTGCCGCCGCGGGTGAAAACAGCGACTAGGCTGCCTTCTGCTCGGAGACCTGCTGGATCGAACGAGCGAGACCAGAGGAAACGCCGTTGACGCAGACAGCGATGTCGCGAGCGAAACCGGAGATGAGACCGGCGATCTGGCCGAGAAGCTGGTCCTTGGTGGGCAGCTCGGCGATAGCCTTAACATCATCAGCGGAAACGGCCTTGCCGTCGGAGATACCGCCCTTGATCTCAAGGACGCCCTTGGACTTAGCGGAGAAGTCCTTAAGGGTCTTAGCGGCCTCGACCGGCTCGGTCTCGTAGAACACATAAGCGACGGGGCCGGCGAGGATCTCGTCGAGCTCGGGCTGCTCCTGGTTCTTGAGAGCGATCTTGACCAGGTTGTTCTTGTAGACCTTCATCTCGGCGCCGCACTCGCGAAGCTGATGACGCAGCTCCTGAGCCTGCTTAACCGTCAGACCGTTGTAGTTGACGACGAACAGACCGGCATTCTCGGCGATACGGGACTCGATCTCTGCAACCTTGTCGATTTTGTACTGCTGGGGCATGAATTACACCTCCTCGAATTCTTTCCGGGCACGGTCCGCCACAAGGACGTGACGGGGGCATGTCCAAAAAGAAAGCCCCCGCGCTGCATGAGCGACGGGGGCGAGAAGACATATCTACTCGACCACCTCGGCTGGCGGGATGTCCCATTAAGCTCGCGGGCAATGCCCGTTCGCACCGGCTGTCTCTGGCAGCGGATTCGTGCGTGAACCGAAAGTATTATGGCGGGGACCCCGGCGTCGGTCAACGGAAAACCGGGCTGCACACAATTCCACCATCCGGCGCGCGCCGCCGAAGGCCAGGCGCAAGGTTTCCGCTCGGTCAAGTCCTGGGCTCGCACGAAGGCCACATTAAGTGGCCTTCGGCTCGTGCGGAATCTACGGAAACCTTGCGCCTGGCCTTCGGCGGCGCGTGCCTGCGTCAACTATGGGGCAGCCCGGTTTTCCGTTGAGCGACGCCCCCACGCATAACCCTTATGTCGGTGGGCTGATGTGTTGCGTCCCTGATGGTTATAGGGTTGAGACGAAGGTGGACAGGCGGCGGAGGCCTTCGTCCAGATCTTGGTCGGAGACGCAGTAGCTTAAGCGGACGTGGCCTTCGGTGCCGAAGCAGTCTCCGGGGACTAGGGCTACGTTGGCTTCTTTGATGGCTTTGATGCAGAAGTCTTCGCTTGTTAGGCCGAATTGTTTGATGCTGGGGAAAGCGTAAAAGGCGCCGGCTGGTTCCACTACGTCGAGGCCCATGGTGTCTAAGGCTGCGAGCACGCGTTCGCGGCGGGCTCGGTAGACTTTGAGCATGGGGGTTGGGTCGACGGTCAGGGCTCGGGCCGCGGCGTCCATCTCAAAGGAGACGGCGCTCGATACTAGGTATTGGTGAGCTTTTGCGATCTCGGCGATGACGGGGGCTGCAGCTGCGAGCCAGCCCAAGCGCCAGCCGGTCATAGCCCATGGCTTGGAGAAGCTCTCGATGACCACCGTCTGCTCACGCAGCTCCGGGTGGCGCTGGGCAAAGCGCTCATAGCCATCCACATAGACCAGGCGGTTATATACGTCGTCGCAGATTACGTAGATGCCCGCTTGCTCTGCCACGTGTGCCACGGCGTCGAGCGATGCCGCGTCGAGGATACAGCCCGTAGGATTGTTGGGCGTGCAGATGACGATGGCCTTAGTCGCCGGCGTCACGCAGGCGCGAAGCGCGTCCTCGTCAATCTGAAATTGCGCGGGCTCCGTATCCAAAAAGACCGCTTTGGCGTGATTGGCCACGACGATGCTCTCGTACAGGCCAAAGGCCGGCGTGGGGATAATAACCTCGTCGCCGGGGTTGAGCATGGCCATAAATGTTGCCGACAGGGCCTCGGTCGCGCCGTCGGTCAGGATGACCTCGTCGGCCGAAAACGTAAGGCCCGCGTCTCCCATGTAGGTAGACAGCGCCTCGCGCAGGGCGGGACGGCCGTTGTTCGGCGGATAGTGCGTGTCACCGCGGTCCAACGAAGCAGTCACTTCGGCGCTAATCACATCGGGCGTGGGAAAATCGGGCTCGCCAAGCGCGAGCGCGATGCACCCCGGGTGCTGGGCGGCGAGCGCGTTGATCCGGCGAATGCCGGAGGGCTTGAGCGTGGCAAGCGAGGTGTTCATGGGCAGTCGCATGGCATTCCTTTCGTAAGGGTTGCACTAGGATAGCGCGCCCGCGCGCCACCAGACGGTGTAACCTAAACGGAAACCAACCGGAAAGGAGGCGGCATGGAGACGACTGCACGCGGCGATGTACCAAAAACGTTGCAAACCATTGCATATATCAGTATTCCCGATAGCGCCGATCTTGAGTTTTTGCTTTGGGACCTGCAGGATGCCATCGCCGCCTATGCTCAGCTTTCCGGCACCGCGCTCCCCCGTCCGGTCGATTTGGAGGCAAATGACACCGGTGCAGTCGATGGCATGGTGTTCGCTGTTGATGATGCATTTGATGATGAGGCGATAATCGCTGTCGAGCAGATACTCGATCGCTTCGGGGATACAGAGACACGCGTCTATGTCGTCGTCCAGGCCCTGTCAAAAAACAACAAGCAGGCGGACGAAGTCCTCGACCACCTGTACCGGGCGTGTATTCTACGTGACCTGCCATGGTGCGGTGGCGTTGTCATCTGTGCCGGCAGCGGTATTGCGGCGCTTCGCCACTCCCCGCGTATGGGCCTCTTACGCCGGCCATTTTCCGAAGCGATGGATAAGCTTGTAGGCGCTGTGCGCATGGGCTGCTCCATAGAGCATGCGCAGCTGCTTGGCGGCGGCGATGCCGATAGTGTCGATGTCGACGGCATGGTGCGCGTCAAGCCCGCCGTGCCCGCACCAATCTGGCATGCCATCATCAAACGCCTCGGCGCCCATGCTCAATCAAGGATTTAGATTACCGTGCGGTCCAGTCAACTGCCTCGCGCCAGCGCTCGACAAGCCGCTCCAGGCGCCAGGCCGCGTTAGCGGGACTTGTCGAGGGGAGGACGATGGCGGGCAGCCCGGTGCGTTCTTGTAGATAGCGCTTATAGAGGCGCCCCGCCGTACCTCCGTTGCATACCACCCGCTCGATGGGCGCAGCTCCAGTGATGCGTTCGATATATGCCGGCACAACGTTTTTGATGCTCGCGTCGCTCGACCCCTTAATGTCGCAGCTCTCGACCACATCCCACAGGGCCACACCACCGTTCAACAGCATGGATCGCTTGGCGGCAATAGAGGCGTCGAGCGTCGCGGGCTCGCCGCCCACCAAAGGGTCGCCCTCGTTGGGTGGTACAGGCACACCAAGGCACGCGGCCATCACGCGCCAAAAGCGATTCTGAGGGTTGCCGTAATAAAAGGCATTGGCGCGCGAAAGCACCGAGGGAAACGACCCGAGCACCAAAACGCGCGAGTGCTGGTCAAACACGGGCTCAAACCCATGCTCAATATGTTGATAGCCCTCGTCTGACGCCGCCATGACCTAGGCCCTCAACAGATAGCGCACCTCGTAGGGCGCAAGTTCAAGCGCACCCGTCAGCTCGACCGTGGGTGCATCGTCGGCAAGTAGGTCGACGAAGGAGCCGTTGAGTTCGCCGGCTCCAAAGGTATAAGGCTCGTTCACGGCATTGACCGCCACGAGCACCGTCGCGTCGTCGCAGGCGCGCTCGAACAGCAGCTGCTTGTTCTGGATCACCACGTTGCGATAGGCACCGTAGTTGAGGGCGCGTGCCGCCGCGTCGTCGGCCGAGCGCAGGTGCGCAAGCTGTGTGACGAACGCCGTCAGCTCGTTGGGCGCAGGCTCATCGAGCGCAGGGCGCAGCGCCCAGTCGCCATCGGGGCCGCCCTTTTCGCCAGCAATTCCCCACTCGCTGCCATAGTAGACGCACGGGATGCCCGGCATGCCAAAGAGCATGCCATAGGCGGGGCGCAGACAGGACTTGTCGGTGAGGATGCTCGCCAGGCGCGGCACGTCGTGGTTGTCGACAAACGACAGCAGGTGCTTGCCGCGGTAGATGCACCACGGGTCGCCGCCAAACTGACGGTGCAGCGAGTGGGCGATCTCGAACATGTTGATCGAGTTAAAGCTGGAGTACAGTCCCTTGTAACACTCGTAGTTGGTGCAGGAGTCGAGCATCTCGTCGTTGACGATCTGGTTGTAGTCGCCGTGGAGCGTCTCGCCGATCAGCACAAAATCGGGTTTGAGCTCACGGGCAAAGGCGTGCAGGCGGCGCATAAAGTCGCGGTCGAGCATATAGGCGACGTCCAGGCGCAGACCGTCGACGCCAAAGACATCGGCCCAACGGCGCACGGACTCGAGCAGGTAATCGACCACGGCGGGGTTTTGCAGGTTAAGCTTCACGAGCTCAAAATGGCCTTCCCAGCCCTCGTACCAAAAGCCATCGCCGTAGCATGAGTCGCCGTCAAAGCTGATGTGGAACCAGTCCTTGTAGGGCGAGTCCCACTTGCGCTCCTGCACATCGCGGAAGGCCCAAAAGCCACGGCCCACATGGTTGAAGACGGCGTCGAGCACCACGCGGATGCCGTGGGCATGCAGCGTCTCGCACACGGCGGCAAAGTCGGCATCCCCACCCAGGCGACGGTCGATGTGGCGCAGGCTGCGCGTGTCGTAGCCATGGCTATCGGACTCGAGCGGTGGGTTGATGAGCACAGCGCCAATACCGAGTTCCTGCAGGTAGTCGGCCCATTGGGCGATTTTCATGATGGGGGCATCGGGGTTGGGCGCATCGTTGGCAGCCTGGGCAAGCTCATCCTCGGCAACGGGCGCGGCGTTTTCGCGCGGAGCTCCACAAAAGCCCAGCGGATAGATCTGATAGAACGTCGTCTCGTATGCCCACATAGCAACCTCCCGGTAAGCTCAACACAACGACATCCATTGTATGCCCGGCAGGGTAGTTAATTTGGGACGGGCTTGGCGCAGCGTATGACCGGGAACAGCACGGTGATGACGAGAATCTTGCCAAATAAATGGTACTGCCGAGATGCCGCTGAGCGAATAAAGAGGTGTCCGCACGAGTGGCTATCCTATGATGAAGGCGGCATATTCCCACACCTGACCTACAAAGGTAGTTGAACGATGGCAGACATTAAAATCAAGATCGTCAGCAATCCATATCAAGAAACTGTTCGGTTCTTCCGATGGGATAACGGCTGGCAAGAAATAACGACATCTACAAATCCCAATAGCGCGCTCCATAGCACGAAGATCGTTAATGGTTTCTTCCCCTTTAAGGCCGAAGAGATCATCGACATCCTCGCCAAAGAGTTCGGCGACGGCGACAAAATCGAATTGCATTTTGAAGGCGCGGATGACGAATGGCAGGAGTTGCTCGCCATCTGCACCGAAGGGCCACGCGCCAACACATACGAGGCCATACGAGACGAGCGTTATCTATCAAACGCCCGAGACGTCTTGCCAGAAATTGTCGAAGTCTTCAGGGAAATCCAGGGGCTTGTAGACGAATCAGTCTCCGAGCGAACAAAAGTCTCTGAGCAAATTAGAAAGTTCACCGATGTCTCGAGCGACATCATCCCACTGTGTGTACTCGGCAGCTATAGTGCAGGCAAATCGACGTTCATCAACGCCCTCATTGGCATGGAGATCCTTCCCAGCGGCGACGAGCCTGTAACGGCCCGCATATTCCAAATCAAACGTTCAAAAGACCGAGATCGCGCGATGGTTCAATTCTCCTGTGGCAACAGGCGATTCTTGCTGCGCTTTGATCTTGATGGCCTCATGGAAAACAAAGAGCTTGTGGGGGAGCCCCTATACGACATGATCGCAGCCAAAGTCGCCGATTCCATGCCCGGCATGGCCTCCCATATGAACAGCGCTCTCAAGGTTCTTAACTCATATCATGCCGATGAAGACGACCGGACTATCTCCGATCTGATCAGAATCGAAGTCCCCTTTAGCGATACCGACCCGTGGCCCCATGACAGGGAGTTTGTCATCTTTGACACCCCGGGCTCAAACTCTGCCTCCAACGCCGATCACGCCCGAGTGCTCAAACAGGCAATGGAGGGCCTCTCAAATGGCCTTCCCATTTTCGTTGCGGAGTACAACTCGCTCGATACGAAGGACAACAAGAACCTCTCCAACGAAATAGAGCAGATCCCCGCAATCGATGAACGCTTTGCCATGATCGTAGTCAACAAAGCAGATTCCGCCGACCTTCCCAAAGGCGGATTCGACGATGAAGCCGTCTCGCAAATCATGCGTTGGTCCATTCCGGCCAGCCTTTACGGGCAAGGTATCTACTTTGTTTCTTCCATCCTCGGCCTAGGCTCAAAGAACTCCAGTGAGTTTATAAGCGACAACTATGCCGAAAAATTCGAAGACCAGCAGCGTAAATACACCGATCCGACAAGCCGCTTCTACAAAACGCTCTACCGCTACGACATCCTTCCAGGACAGATCTCGCGCAGAACCAACCGCGAATCCGAGGCTTGCAAGGACCTCCTTCTTGCCAACAGCGGACTCTTTTGTATCGAAAACGAGATACGCCTGTTTGCCGAGCGGTACTCCGCATATAACAAATGCAGCAGATCGGAATCGCTCCTACAAGATATTGTCAGCATAACCGAAGAAGAGATTGCCAATAAGAAAACCGACCTCGAACAAAAGAAAGCACAGCGAGAAGCCGAGCTCGAAGAGGATAAGCGCAATCTCATCAACCAGCTCGAAGACTGCAGAGAGCATGCAAGGCTGGACTCCTCGGCCAGCTATGCCGACGCCATCGACAGGAACGTTTCCGCCGAGCAGTGGAAAACCAACCTTGACACGCTTCAAGCACGTCAAGGCGCCATTACCGAAGACAAGCGAGAGCGCCTCGAATACTCAAAACGATCGAACGCAGCCGCGCAAGCGTTTGACTCAATCGCCCCTAACTTTTTCAATAGGCTCGGCGATTCGATAAAAGGAAGCCCGGCAAACACACAAAAGGACGTCGGCTCTCACCCAACATTTGGGTTAGCGGAGGTTGGCAAAGGCCTTTGTGATGACATCACCGATGCGCTCCAAAAAAGATCCGACGCAAAGGCTGCCGAAAGAACAGCCGACAAAGATGCCGCCGACCAGCTCTTTAACGAGGTCATCAATCACTATGACGAATGTACCGAGCAAATAGCTCGGACCATCGATGAGCTGTCACAAAGCTATTGGAAGGATTGTGCGGAGCATAGCCGCGATGCCCTCTATCGCATCGCTACCAGCAGCGACAATCCTCTTTCCGAAGAGAAGCGCCGAGAGGTCGGCGATATCATTCTTAAATATCGTGGCCTCGCGCTCAATAAGACAAAGGGTCCCATTTTCAGCAAGGCAGACTTTACCGAACTGAAGCTCATGGACCGTGTCATCTTTAAATCTGACAAGCTTTTGCTTAGGAAAGTCGAAGACAAATTCAACCGCGAAATCTCACGGTGTTTCTGCGAAGCACGCGCCGAAACAGAGCGCGAGCATACCTACGGCTTTACCGAATGGCTCAACGAGCTGCTCGGCCAAATTACGAGCAATATCACCGACTACAACCCGGTGCTCCATGGCCATGTCGAAGACATCAACAGGCAAACCGCGGAGATCAACGCTCTCGAGGCAAAACTCGAGACGCTCAATAATCGAAAAGAGTACATTGCGCGCGTCATTAATTGGAAGGAATAGGCTGATCGCATGGGCATCAAAAACGCGATTATGCGCACTGCCGATAAAGCCGGCAACGCGGTCGCAACCGTCTCGGTACTCAGCAGCTCCCAACTCGATGAGGTCGACAAAAAGCGAACAGCATACTTGTCAGAAAAGCCGAATCCGGCAGACGAGCAAGCTATCGAGCTCACCAATCGGCTCTTGGCAACTGCCGCCGTTGAGCTTCACAACGCCTATCTGCCGCAGCTACGAAATGTATACGCGCCGATTGACCCCTCTATCGAATACCCCACGGGCTTTAACGCCGACAACAACATCCGCTTCATGAATATCACGAAGTGGGTCGTCGACCCCAACGAGGACAGTCTCGAGAAGCTCGTAAATGTGTACGACGTTCTCTCTGACGAAGATTGCAACATTGCGCTGGTTTTTAATCGAACCAGCGCAAGCACCGAGGTATTCCTTGCAGTCGTCAACAGCGACAATGCCCGCGACAACATCGACGCCGATAATTTTTCCCGGCGCATGTCGGATGCCTTGAAGGGTAACTTCCCCGGTTCCGAAGTGGGACCCGCCAACCGCGGCCCCATTCCGTGTCTAGACAATCGACGCTCGTCTTCGGTTGCCGCCGTTTCGAATATTCCGGCCGAAAAGAACGAGAAGTTCGTCACGCAAACCATTGAAAAAGTTCTTGACGGCATTGTGCCTGGCAGGCCGAGCGAAGACTACACTATCGTGCTGCTCGCAACCCCGATCCATGATATCGAATCGCGCAAACTCCGTCTCGCCGAACTCCACTCACTGCTGACGCCCTATGCCTCATGGACGACCAACTATACCTACCACCAAAACGACTCCATCGGATCGTCCGCGACGGTTGGCATCAATGCAGGCGTGAGTGCTGGCAGGCAGGTGGGGAGCAATCAGGCTGTTGCTCAAAACTACAACGAAACGGACTCGACAAACGAGTCGACCTCGGAATCGAGCAACGAGAGCGTAACCGACTCGTCCACATCGACCGAAAGCATCACGGATACGGTCACCGACGGCAGAAATGAATCCTCGAGCGGGAGCGTAAGCCTAGGTGTAGGCGCAGGCGCATCCGCAGGCGTATGCGGCGGTGGCAATCTCGGCGTATCCGCAGGCGTATACAGCGGCGGCAATCTCGGCGTATCCGCAAGCCATACCGAGGGCTCGTCACACTCCACATCTACGTCAAAAGGCACAAGTTCATCTACCGGCAAAGCCATATCAAACTCACTCGGCAAAGCCGTTACCAGCGGCGTTGGCAAGGCTGTCTCTAAGGGAGCGTCCGTAACTTCCGGCGTTTCGCAGGCCGTAAATCTTGGCGCCAACTTTGGCGGATCATTCGCGCGCTCAAGCACGGTCACCGCTACCATCGGCGCCGACGAAGGCATCACACAGACGTTCAAGAATTATTCCATCCAACACGCGCTCGAAATCCTCGAGTTGCAAATGAAACGCTACGACCTCGCCTCGGCACTCGGCATGTGGGACTTTTGCGCCTACGTGCTGTCAGAAGACCACAACGTCGCGAATAACGTTGCCCACACCTACCTCGCCCTCACCCAGGGCAAAGAGTCCTATATGTCTCAGGCTGCGGTAAACCTCTGGCGCGGAGACCTCGGAGAGCAAAGCGCCGACGCTGTGGCAGTCTGTTCCTACCTTCGCGATTTGCGCCACCCTGTTTTTGCCCTCTCCCCCGCCCTGCTCGATCAACATCCAAGTTTTTCGGTTTACCCAGCAACAGTCGATGCAACGACCGCCCTTTCGGGCAAGGAGCTTGCCTACTCGCTCAACTTTCCCAAGAAATCCGTCCCAGGGTTGCCCGTTATCGAGTGTGCCTCTTTTGGACGCAATGTCTCAACGTTCGATGGCACGCAGCCCCAACAAGGCCTTTGCATAGGCAGGGTTTTCCATATGCATCGTGAGGAACGCATCAAAACGTTCCTGTCAAAAGACTCGCTCGCCTCGCACACCTTTGTTACGGGCAGCACCGGCGCAGGAAAGACCAATACCGTCTACCGCATCCTCGATCAGGCGCTCGATCAGCAGGTCAACTTTCTTGTTATTGAACCTGCCAAGGGCGAATACAAGGACGTGTACGGAGGCCGCGAAGACGTAAACGTCTTTGGAACCAATCCAGAATTCACACCGCTCCTGCGCATCAATCCTTTTAGCTTCCCGTCCGGCATCCATGTGCTGGAGCACCTCGACCGACTCGTTGAGATCTTTAATGTTTGCTGGCCCATGTACGCCGCCATGCCCGCCGTCCTTAAAGACGCTGTCGCCAGGTCATACGAAGATTGCGGATGGGATCTTGCCGCTTCTGATAACCCGTATGGAGCCGATCTCTTTCCCTGCTTTGCAGATGTTGCCCGCAACGTCCGCGAGATTCTCGACTCCAGCGAGTACGATGCCGAAAATAAAGGCGCCTACAAGGGGTCGCTGCTCACGCGTCTCAACTCTCTCACCAACGGGCTCAACGGCATGATGCTTTCGTCGAACGAAGTCGATGCTAGCGTGCTTTTTGACGCCAACACAGTCATCGATCTATCGCGCATTGGCTCCGCCGAAACAAAATCCCTACTCATGGGTCTTCTTGTACTCAAACTTCAAGAACATCGCATGGCCGAGAAAAAGGACATGAACCAGCCGCTTCGCCATCTGACCGTGCTTGAAGAGGCGCACAACCTGCTTAAGCGATCGTCGAGCAACCAAGGCTCGGAGAGCGGCGACCTGACAGGCAAGAGCGTCGAGATGATCTCAAATGCCATCGCCGAGATGCGCACATACGGCGAAGGCTTCATCATCGCCGACCAGGCGCCCGGCCTTCTCGATATGGCAGCCATTCGCAACACAAATACCAAGATCATCCATCGCCTGCCCGATCTTTCGGACCGCGAGCTCGCCGGTCGCGCTGCCAACTTAAACGACCAACAGATCATCGAGCTGGCACGCTTGCCTAAGGGCGTTGCGGCCATTTACCAAAACGATTGGGTTGAGCCGGTGCTCTGCAAGATCGCCAAAGCAGACGAAGGCGAGCACTTTACGTACAGCCGCCCCATCGAAGACACCACAGACAACCAACACGATGACGCTCTTTCCGTAGCGCGCATGTTGGCATACGGCATCAGCATTGGAACCGAGGCGGAACTGCATAGCATTCGCGAACGGCTCGATCGCCTCCATATCGGCGCGTCCACAAAGGTCAGTATTCTGCGCACTGCCCAAAACCCGCCCAACGAACCGCACATGACCAAGCTGGCGCCCATTATGAGCGCGCTGTTCCCCGATGTCGTCAAAACGGTCGAACGTGAGCTCAAGAGCAGCAATGAAGCCGAGCAATTGACAAGAGCGGCAGAAGAGGCGCTCGGGGCTTCCATCAACCGCGATATCGACAGCCGCACCAGGCAGGTCATCATTCAGGGCATCATGACAGACATCCTGTACCTGCAAATGCAGGATTCAAAGTCATATGACGACTGGCGTAACTGGAACGAGAATTGCGAGGTGAGCTAGTGGAGCTCAGGCAAATGAAAGTCGGCGAAGCAAAGCCGAGTGATAAGCATGGGTTTAATCCCGACAAGCTTATTGGTTCCGAATCAAGAGAAGCCAAGGCTGAGATTAAAAATGTCGGCCGCAATGAATCCCTCGATCCCGACAAATTGATTAAGCCTTCGGTGGAATCGTGCGACTATCCTTCGACTTATAAGGAGCGGCTGGGCCGTACTCCAACTACGGAGAATCCCCATGGCAAATGGTCGGGCGATCGAGGGGAGTCGATGTTTGTTCCCACAGTCGATAGGGTTTGCGAGATTCTTCGAAACAAAGGTCTTGAGGGCATCAATTACAAAGATGCTATTCCCGATTTCGGCCCCATCGCCGAAGCAAAGGTAACCATACAAGGTATGAGCCAACATAGGCATTCGCTGATAGGCGAAAATGGCGAGCGCATAGTCGGCAACTATGAAAAGGCAGACATTGAATGCGCAAAAGCTTGGAACCTTGAGCAGCGCGATGGCAAAGATGATTGGACGCACGAAGATGTCAAGAATTGGCGCGAGGCAAATGGGTACACCTGGCACGAGCACAATGACATGAAAACGTGCTACCTTGTTCCGACCGAAGTTCACGACGTATGCAGGCATCTCGGCGGCGTAAGCGAAATCAAAAACATACTGAATCAGATTGGCGGCTTCGATGACTAACGGCATGAATCTGTGGGGCAGGGATTTCTCGCTCCCCGTCTATTACGAGTGCGACTCGGACCAAGGCGTCCTCGACATTCAAAAGGAAGCAAAGGACGCCCTGCTTGCAAGCTGGAATACCGTTGAGGACAGCAAGGAAGCGATCGAAGATTATTGTCTCGAAAGAGACGGCGATCAGATTGAGGGCCCCATTACAAACATCTTTAGATACGTTATTCCGACCAGCATCGTGGTACTGCGAAGCGATGATGCTCGCAAAGCAGCGCTCATGTGCAACTATCGCTTTGACCCCGAACACGGACTTGCTGCGGTATTTGAGAACGAAAAACTTACAGCCGTCGTCCCCCAAGACGAGCTCTAGGTCGATCATACGCAGACAGAAAAACGAAAACCGAGGCCACTCCAGTACATACCGGAGCGGCCTCGGCCTCTTTTACGTATACTCAGCGAGGTAGCTAAAATAGCCCCGTCCCAAATTAGCTACCCCAGACCCTTTCTAAGTTGCGGTGAAATACGGACTGTTTGCCGGGTTTATTGGGCCCAGCAGACCGTATTTCACCGCAACTGATGAGGAAACGTGATTAGGCGACGGGCTTTGCGCGGCGTATGGCCGGGAACATCACCGTGATGGCGAGGATGACGCCCACGACGGCAATCGCCCCGCCCGCGAAGCCGATCCAGGCGATACCGGGGCCCGAAACCACGGCGCCGCCGATCGCGGTGCCCGTGCCGATACCCAGATTAAAAAGGCCCGAGAAGATCGACATGGCGACAGCCGACGAATCCGCCGGCGTGTACTTGATGAGCTCGGCCTGGAACGCCACGTTAAAGGCCGTGGCGCAGCAGCCCCACAGCACGCAGACGGCAAGCACTGCTGCGAGCGACGATGCGGCCGAACCTATGAGCAGCAGGGCCGCTGGCACACCGGAGAGCGTGATAGCCAAAAACGGGAAGCGATGCCCGTCGAACAGGCGGCCAAACAGCCAGCTGCCCACCAGACCGGAGCAGCCAAACGCCGTCAGCGTCATGGTAATGGCGCCCGCGTCGACGTGCGCGACCTGCGCCAGGAAGGGCTCGATATAGCTGTAGCCTGTGTAATAGCCGGTCGCCATAAAAACCGTGACCGCGTAGAGCGCGATGAGGAACGGGTTCTTGAGCAGCTCGGGCAGCTGTTTAACGGCAAAGCGCTCACCCGCCGGCATGGCCGGGAACACCGCTGCCTGGTACACCACCGCGGCGGCAGAAAAGGCCCCGACCACAGCGAATGTCATGCGCCAGCCCACAGCCAGCCCGATGGCGCGGCCGATCGGCAGGCCAAAGATCTGCGCGATGGACGAGCCCGTGGCAATCATGCTGATGGCGAGCGCCCCGTGACGGGTGTCGACCAGGCGCGAGGCCATAATCGAGGCGACCGACCAGAACACGGCATGTGCGCAAGCGACCACCAGGCGTGCGCAGACCAAAATAGGATAGGTGGGCGCCACGGCGGACAGGAACTGACCCAGAGAGAACACGGCGAGCACGCCGAGCAGCATACGCTTGAACTCAAAGCGCGAGGCAAACACCATAAGCGGCAGCGACAGCAGCATGACGCCCCAGGCGTAGACCGAAATCATGATGCCTGCCTGGGCCTCGGTGAGCGAGAACGACGCGGCGATATCAGTCAGAAGGCCGATGGGCATGAACTCCGATGTGTTGAACACGAACGCGCAGCAGGCGAGCCCGATAAGCGGGAGCCACTGCTTGAGCGAGATGCCATCTTGTCTTGCCTGAGTCATGTAGGAAACCTCTCCGATTGTCTTGGGCGGTGGGCGATTATATAGCAACGGCCCCGCATCCGTCAGTACAGATGCGGGGCCGCAATCAACTCAATACACAGAGGTTGCGCCGTCAATAAATAGCTAAGCCAACCCCAGCAATATGCCCACCGAATGCACGACAAACGCCACGATCCAGGCGACCGTCACCTGAAACGCGAACACGGCAACGGCATAGCGCGCGCCCAACTCGCTCTTGACGGCACCGATTGCCGCCACGCAGGGCGGGTACAGCAGCGTAAAGACCAAGAACACGTAGGCGGTAAACGGCGAAAACATGGTCGACAGCGCCGCGGGTGACGTTGCATCCAAAAGCACGGTGAGGGTCGAGATGACGCTCTCCTTGGCGATAAGTCCGGTGACGAGCGCCGTGGATGCACGCCAGTCGCCAAAGCCAAGCGGTGCCAACGCCGGCGCGATGATGCTACCCAGACCGGCAAGTAGACTCTGCGACTGATCGGCGACCACATTAAAGCGGATGTCAAACGTCTGGAGGAACCAGATGACCACGGTGGCGGCAAAGATGATGGTAAAGGCCTTGGTAATAAAGTCCTTGGCCTTATCCCACGCCAGCATCACCGTCGTCTTGATGCTCGGCAGGCGGTAATTGGGTAGCTCCATGATAAACGGCACCGGGTCGCCCTTAAATGCCGTGCGGTTGAGCACCAAAGCTGCGATGCAACCGACCGCAATGCCAATCAGATAGAGCGAGACCATGGCTGGGACCGTCGCCTGCGGGAAGAATGCTCCGCACAGCAAGCCGTAAACCGGCAACTTGGCCGAGCAGCTCATGAACGGCGTGAGCATGACCGTCATCTTGCGATCATGCTCGGATGGGAGTGTACGGGTCGACATGATAGCCGGCACGGTGCAGCCAAAACCGACGAGCATGGGCACAAAGCTGCGGCCCGACAGGCCAAAGCGACGCAGCACCTTATCCATGACAAAGGCCACGCGCGCCATGTAGCCGGAGTCTTCCAGAATGGAGAGGAACAAGAAGAGCACGACGATAATCGGCAGGAAGGTCAGCACGCTGCCCACGCCCGTAAGCACGCCGTCGACAGCCAGTGAGCGCACCACGTCGTTGGTTCCAAACGCCTTGAGACCCGCATCGGCCGAGGCGATGATGGCAGCGATACCGTCCTCCATGAGTCCCTGCAGCGCCGCGCCGATTACGCCAAACGTCAGCCAAAAGACGAGGCCCATGATCGCCAGGAACGCCGGAATGGCCGTGTAGCGGCCCGTCAGGATGCGGTCGATCTTAACGGAGCGCACGTGCTCGCGGCTCTCGTGCGGCTTGACGACGCAGCGCCCACACACGTCGCCGATAAAGCTAAAGCGCATATCGGCCAGCGCGGACAGGCGGTCGGTGCCAGCCTCGTCCTCCATCTGGGTAATGATGTGCTCGATAGCGTCAAGTTCGTTGCGATCCAGGTGAAGTGCCTCGGTCACCAGCTCGTCGCCCTCAACCAGCTTGGTCGCCGCAAAACGCACCGGAATACGGGCCGTCACGGCATGGTCCTCGATCAGGTTGGCAATGCCGTGGATGCAGCGATGCAGCGCACCGCCGTCCGGGCCATCGGGCGCGCAGAAGTCCAGGCGACCCGGGCGCTCGCGGAACCGCGCCACATGCAGAGCGTGATCCACCAGCTCGCCGATACCCTCGTTGCGGGCAGCGCTAATGGGGACAACAGGCACGCCCAACAGGCTCTCGAGCAGGTTGACGTCCACGGCGCCGCCGTTGGCCGTCACCTCGTCCATCATGTTGAGCGCGATGACCATGGGGCAGTCGAGCTCCATAAGCTGCAGCGTCAGGTAGAGGTTGCGCTCGATATTGGTGGCATCGATGATGTCGATGATGGCGTCGGGATGCTCGTCAAGGATGAATTGACGGCTGACAATCTCCTCGCCCGTGTACGGCGACAACGAATAAATACCGGGCAGGTCGGTAACGCTTACCTCGGGGTGGTTACGGACAGTACCGTCCTTGCGGTCGACCGTCACACCGGGAAAGTTACCAACATGTTGGTTGGAACCCGTCAGCTGGTTGAACAGCGTGGTCTTGCCGCAATTTTGGTTGCCGGCGAGGGCAAAGTGCAGCGGCGCGCCCTCGGGCACGGCCGTTTTTGCCGCACGGGGCGAATACGTCCCCTCACCGAGCGCCGGGTGCTCCGTCGTGCCGATTGCGGCGTTAACGCGCGGGCTCGTATCGGTGTCGTGAATACCCACGAGCTCAATGCGAGCAGCATCGTCTTTGCGCAGCGTCAACTCGTAGCCACGCAGGCGAATCTCGAGCGGGTCACCCATGGGGGCGTACTTCATCATGGTGACTTCGGTGCCCGGCGTTAAGCCCATGTCCAAAATATGCTGTCGGAGTGCCTGATCGTCCGATGCCACCGATGCGACAACGGCGTCCTTTCCAATCTCGAGTGTATCGAGCTTCACGTCCGTGTTCCTCCCCCGACGCCCACAGGGCGTTGCATTTATGTTCACCATTGCTAACCGTTTGCCATGGCTAACCAATTTTAACCATGCATGATAGCGCGAACATGCAGCGACGTTCAATCAACAGATTGTTGCAATGGGGATTCCGGACCCCGGTTTTCCAGACGAGCCTGCTGCGGAAACTGCATCCCACTACTCAGGCGAATTCCGGTCCCCGATTTCCCGATGGGGCCTCTCGGGGAAACCGCGTCCCACTCTGAAGCTTCAAAACGGGATGCGTTTTCCGGTTGAGGCATCTTGCGGAAAATGCATCCCGGAATCGTCGCTCAGACCGGGACGCATTTTCCCGATCGACCCTCTGCGGGAAACTGTATCCCACCTTGAGGGGCAAAACTGGGACGCGGTTTCCGGTCCGGGCATCAAAACGAAGTTGCGGTGGAATAGTTCCTGCTTGGGGCTTTAACCAGCAAAAACAGGAACTATTTCACCGCAAGTTACGAGGGACGGGATGGGGCTGGCCCTCTTACTCTCTTACAGATGGCGTTCCAGGAAGCGGAAGGCTAGGCGAATCCAAGGGCGAACCGCCACCTGCTTGTCCTCGTTGTCGACCGCGGTATTGGCATTGCCGAGCGAAAGGCCGTGACCGCCTTGGTCAAAGACGTGCATCTCGCAAGCGACGCCCTCCTCGGCCATGCGCTGAGCAAACGGATAGACCTGCGCGATCGGCGCTGTCTTGTCATCGGACACGCCCCACACAAAGGTCGGCGGCATCTGACGCGAAACATGCGTGGTAGGGCAAATATCGGCCAGGTGCTCTTCGGTGGCCTCGCCGCCGGTCACCATCGACAGGTAGTCGTTGAGCAAATCGCGCCCCGTCTTGCCACCTGTCTTGGGCACGCGCAAGTCGATGCGCGGATCGCGCGTCTGCATGTCGCGGACATAGGCAAAGTCGAGCAATGGATAGCCCAGCACCACGGCATCGGGACGAATGTCGTCCGGACGCGCCCCGACAAGTGCCGCGAAGGGGCCGGTCTTCCACTGCGTTGCCAGCGAGGCGCAAATCATGCCGCCCGCCGAAAAGCCCACAACGCACACGCGCTTGGGATCGACATGCCACTCGTCGGCATTCGCACGAACCGTGGCGACCATCTTGGCAAGATCTGCCTGGGGGTGCGGAAAGCTCACGTCACCCGTGCCACTCGTGACATAGTTGAGCACAAAGGCCTGGTACCCGTGATCCAAAAAGGCAAACGCCACCGGATCTTGCTCATGCGGGGCGATGTGCGTAAACGCGCCTCCGCCGCAGATGATCACTGCCGGGCGACGACCATTGGGCTTGCCGGGCAGCGGTTCGGCCCCCATATAGGTAAACGTCGCCGGATATTCCTCGGTCGGCTCCTCGCCCCACAGCGCATGGCTCTCGACGATCATATATGCTCCCTTCGCGCGATTCGTGCGCACGTTATGTATCGCCTTCAAGCGTACCCCACTTGGACGCACGGCATCGAAACGTATCCGCAATAAGTTCCCTTCAACTGATATATCACATAATCCCAGCTCAGGGCCGTCGTTGAGCAGCGTAAAATAGAGACGCTGACCGAGCCGGTAAACACACACGAAACGTTTCCGGCAAAACTACGCGTGCGCCACATGCGCACTTGATACGTTGGAGGCATCTATGGGTCTGCTCGATTCGCTCAAGTCCACGTTCAACTCGTCGGGCGAGGCGTCCGTACCGCCCGCAGCAAGCTTCGCCACCCGCGAAGGCGTCATCTACGCTCCCGTTAACGGTGTGCTCGTCAATCTAAACGAGATTCCCGACGAGACCATCGCCTCGGGTATGCTCGGCCAGGGCTACGGCATCGAGCCCATCACCGGCACCATCTATGCGCCCGCTAACGGCCGCATCGGCGCCACCACCGTCACCAACCACTCTATTGGCATGATCACCGAGGACGGCCTTCGCGTGTTCATCCATGTCGGCCTGGGCACCGTACAAATGAACGGCAAGGGTTTTGCCCGCTTTGTCGAGATGGGCGATGTGGTCAAGGCAGGCCAGCCGCTCATCAGTTTCGACCGCGATGCCATTAAGGCCGCTGGCCACGAGGACATCGTGACCGTCATCATCTCCGAGCTCGATCGTCTTAAGAGCATCGACCATGTCGGCGAGTCTGGAACGCTTATCGGCGGCAACCCGCTCGTCAAGCTGGGCGACCCGCTGCTGGTGGCTAAGACCAAGTAACGAGTCCTGCGCCGTACAGCCAATAGGCAACACGCCAAGCGCCCACGACCATCTGGCCGCGGGCGCTTTTCGTTTGAAAACCGTCCCGTCAATGCCTTATCTGTATAGCCCAAATGAGCCGAGCTGCTAGAATATCGAACTGTATGGATAACTATCATTCAACCGCTATGGGAGGATACGTGAACCGCACCAAAATCGCGCAGCTCTATGCCGATTCCGAGTCGCTCGGCGGCCAGACCGTCACTGTCGCCGGCTGGGTCAAGTCCGTCCGCGACATGAAGAACTTTGGCTTCGTCACGCTCAACGACGGCAGCTGCTTCCGCGACCTGCAGGTCGTCATGAACCGCGAGACGCTCGGCAACTACGACGAGATCGCCCACCAAAACGTCTCGGCTGCACTCATTTGCACCGGCACCGTCAAGCTGACCCCCGATGCGCCCCAGCCTTTCGAGCTTTCTGCCACCTCCATCGAGGTAGAGGGCACGAGCGCCCCGGACTACCCGCTGCAGAAGAAGCGCGCAACCGTCGAGTTCCTGCGTACCCAGCAGCACCTGCGCCCGCGCACCAACCTGTTTCGCGCCGTGTTCCGCATCCGCTCTGTCGCGGCTGCCGCCATCCACCGCTTCTTCCAAGAGCAGGGCTTTGTCTACGTCAACACCCCCATCATCACCACGAGTGACTGCGAGGGCGCCGGCGAGATGTTCCGCGTGACCACGATCGACCCCAAAAATCCGCCTCTCACCGAGTCCGGAGAGGTCGACTGGAGCCAGGACTTCTTTGGCAAGCATGCAAGCCTTACCGTGTCCGGCCAGCTCAATGCCGAGAACTTTGCCATGGCCTTTGGCGACGTGTACACCTTTGGCCCCACCTTCCGCGCCGAAAACTCCAACACCACGCGCCACGCCGCCGAGTTTTGGATGATTGAGCCCGAGATGGCCTTTGCCGACCTGAACGACTACATGGATAACGCCGAGGCCATGCTCAAGTACGTTCTTAAGGACGTTATGGCCACTTGCCCCGACGAGCTCAACATGCTCAACAAGTTTGTGGACAAGGGCCTGATCGAGCGCCTGAACCACGTTGCAAACTCCGACTTTGCCCGCGTCACCTACACCGAGGCCGTCGAGATCCTGGAGCAGGCCGTCGCCGCCGGTCACAAGTTTGACTATCCTGTCAGCTGGGGCATTGACCTGCAGACCGAGCACGAGCGCTTCCTGACCGAGGAGCACTTTAAGCGCCCGACCTTCGTGACCGACTACCCGGCCGAGATCAAGGCCTTCTACATGCGCATGAACGACGACGGCAAGACCGTCGCCGCCGCCGACTGCCTGGTTCCCGGTATCGGCGAGATTATCGGCGGCTCCCAGCGCGAGGAGCGCCTGGATCTTCTCGAGGCCCGCATCAAGGACCTTGGCATGGCCCCCGAGCAGTACAAGTACTATCTTGACCTGCGCCGCTACGGTTCCTGCAAACACGCCGGCTATGGCCTGGGCTTCGAGCGTTTGGTCATGTACCTGACGGGTGTGGGCAACATCCGCGACGTCCTTCCGCACCCCCGCACCGTGGGCAACGCCGATTTCTAATCGCCACAGCTCCGTTCCGCGCGTTACAGCGTGTCGCACCAGCGCCTCTCGGCAAGCCGAGGGGCGCTTTTTTCAACAGCATCCGTCAAGCTTTCGTCAAGTTTTTGGTCAGCTGATCAGGGCTGTTGAAAACTCGACCCGCCGCTTGCCGACGACTACCGACCACCCAGAGTGCCCTGTGTCCCTAAGCAAACCCCGTGTCCTAGGCTCCGTAGCGTCATCACCCAAAAACGGAAAGGACGTGAACGCAATGGCCAAACCCGCTGTTGAGAACTACGAGGCCACGACCAGGGGTGCTGCTTCCATGGCAGCCTATCGCGCTGTGCGCATCCTGCAACTCTTAAGCGAGCATACCGGTGAGGACAAAGCGCTTCCTCCCGATGAGCTGATCGAGCGTCTCGCCCATCCCGACGACCCCGCTCGCATGCCCATCTCGGCAGCGCGGCGCAGTATCCATACCGCGATTTCCGCCCTGCGACATGCCGGATACGAGATTGAGTACAAGCGCGGCGCGGGTTACCGACTTCTCACCCGACCGCTCTCCGACGAGGAAATCATTCGACTCCATGGCATGGTCATGCGCAACCGCTCCACACCCATCGCGACCAGAAAAAGCATAGCGCGCCATCTGGTCGCCATGGCAAGCGCCGACGTTCGCGGCTATCTCGATACGTCCGAGCCGGCACCAAGCGCAGAAGGCAAACCCGCCAAGACCACGCGACCGCCCGCCAAACGCATCGATACCTGCGAGCTCATCGAGCAGGCCATCGACCACGGAACCACGGTGAACTTTGACATTTCAAGCGTCACAACACATGACAAGATCGAAGTGACGCGGATGACCGTTCGGCCTTTTGCCATCAAACAGCGAGACGGCGTCTCGTATCTGCTGGGAACGGTCGTCGACGGGCACGGCTCAGACGACACCCTACGCACCGTCGAGGTCGGCCGCATGAGAAACGTTAGCACGCGTCTGCTCGACGGCAAGAAGCTCTTTGCCGCGCTGGACGAGGGGGAGCGGCCCGCGCCCGCCGCCTAAGTCTTGCCGTTGCCCGCCAAATCCCCCGCCGTCCATCCGGTTCAGTATTAAAAAACCCGACAGGTTGTTGAAAAAATGGGCATCGGCGCTACTATAGACCCACTTGCACTTTGTTTGAGTGCAGTGTTTCCAGCAATTTCTATACTGGGGGTAATGACATGAACGACATCACCATCAGCCGCAGGAGCCTTCTGGTCTCCGCCGGCCTGCTCGCACTGGCCCCGCTCGCCGGATGCGGCGGCAACTCTGGTTCCGGCTCTGCAGCCGCCGGTGCCGACTACACCATCGGCGTTCTGCAGCTCACTGAGCACTCCGCGCTCGACGCCGCCAACGACGGCTTTGTCAAGGCCATCAAGAAGAGTGGACTCAAGGTCAAGATCGACCAGAAGAACGCCCAGAACGACCAGTCCACGTGTAAGTCCATCGCCGACAAGTTTGTGGGCGACAACGTCAACTTGATCTACGCCATCGCCACGCCTGCCGCACAGGCTGCCGCCGGCGCCACGGCCGATATCCCCATCGTGGGCTGCGCCATCACCGACTACGCCGCCTCCGGCCTGGTCCAGGACAACGACAAGCCCGGCACCAACGTCACCGGCGCCTCCGACCTCACCCCGGTCGCCGAGCAGCTCGAGATGATGCAGAAGGTCCTGCCCGACGTTAAAAAGGTCGGTCTGCTCTACTGCACCGCCGAGTCCAACTCCGACGTCCAGATCAAGGCCGCCAAGAAGGAACTCGACAAGCTGGGCCTGGAGTACACCGATTTCACCGTCTCGAGCTCCAACGAGATCCAGTCCGTCGTCGAGTCTGCCGTGGGCAAGGTCGACGCGCTCTACTCCCCCACTGACAACACCATCGCTGCGGGCGCTTCGCAGGTCGGTCAGATCTGCAAGGAGAACAAGCTTCCCTTTGTGACCGGCGAGGAGGGCATGTGCATGGCCGGCGGCCTGTTCACCCTTTCCATCAACTATGAGGACCTGGGCTACGCCGCGGGCGAGATGGCCGTTAAGATTCTGAAGGGCGAGGCCAAGCCCGAGGATATGCCGATCAAGCACCTCCCAAGCAAGGATTTGGTCGTCGTCAAGAACGACGAGATGGCCGAGGCCCTGGGCATCGACCTTTCCGCTCTAGACGAGTAGCGCCATGCGCGGTAACGCAGCTAGGCACGCGCTTGCGCCATAGCTGTGTTATTCAATATCTGAGTCATTGGGGCGAACGCTAAAGACCGGCGTTCGCCCTGCTTGTTTTTGGTAAAACAAAATGTCCGTCCGCTGCTCTTTTATGCATTGGTACCGCTATTATGGAAAATCACGTGTCCACCCTATCCTAGGAGGTATGAAGCATGCTCATTGCATTGCAGGGCGCCGTTTCGCAGGGTGTCCTCTGGGGCATTATGGTGCTTGGCGTGTTTATCACGTTCCGCCTGCTCGACATCCCCGATATGACCTGCGACGGCAGCTTTGCCCTCGGCGGCTGCGTCTGCGCCGTGCTCATCGTCAACAACAATGCCGACCCGTTGCTCGCCGTTTTGGCCGGCATGTGCGCCGGCGCCATTGCGGGCGCGGTCACGGGCATTCTGACCACCGTCTTTGAGATTCCCGCGATCCTCGCCGGAATCCTCACCCAGATCAGCCTGTGGTCCATCAACCTGCGCATCATGGGCAAATCCAACACGCCCATCCTTGCCAAGGGCACCGTGTTCTCGGCCGTCAGCAATATGACGGGCCTGCCGCAGTCCACCGTTGCCATCATCCTGGGCATCTTGCTCGCCGTGGCTATCGTTGCCATCCTGTATTGGTTCTTTGGCACCGAGATCGGCTCGGCGCTGCGCGCCACCGGCAACAACGAGTACATGATCCGTGCCCTGGGCGTCAACACCAACTCCACTAAGATGATCGCCCTCGTGCTCTCCAACGCCCTCATTGGCCTTTCGGGCGCGCTCATCTGCCAGAGCCAGAAGTACGCCGACATTGGCATGGGCACCGGCGCCATCGTTATCGGTCTCGCCGCCATTGTTATCGGCGAGGTGCTCGGCCGCCTGCTGCCCGGCGGTCTCACGCAGTTTAGCGTCCGTCTTGCCTCCGCCGTCTTTGGCTCCGTGGTGTACTTCCTCATCCGCGCCATCGTGCTGCAGCTGGGCATGGACGCCAACGACATGAAGCTGCTCTCCGCCGTGATTGTCGCCGTGGCCCTATGCGTGCCCGTAGTTTGGGAGCGCTATAAGCTCCGCAGCTCCTACACGAAGGGGGATGAGGCAGATGCTTAAGCTCTCGCACGTCAAGAAGACCTTTAACAAGGGCACCGTCACCGAAAAGCGCGCTCTTACCGGCGTCGACCTTACCCTCAACGATGGCGACTTTGTAACCGTGATTGGCGGCAACGGCGCCGGCAAGTCCACGCTGCTCAACATGATCGCCGGCGTGTATCCGCTCGATTCGGGCGTTATCGAGCTCGACGGCACCGACATCTCGCGTCTGAGCGAGTCGCAGCGTGCCAAGTACCTGGGCCGCGTGTTCCAGGACCCCATGCGCGGCACCGCAGCCGACATGCAAATTGCCGAGAACCTGGCACTCGCCAAGCGTCGCGGCCAGCGTCGCGGCCTTTCGTGGGGCGTCACCAAGGCCGAGAAGGACGAGTACGTCAAGCTGCTCAAACGCCTGGACCTTGGTCTGGACACGCGCCTCAACGCCAAGGTCGGCCTGCTCTCGGGCGGCCAGCGCCAGGCACTCACCCTGCTCATGGCCACGCTCACCAAGCCGCGCCTGCTGCTGCTCGACGAGCATACCGCGGCACTCGACCCCAAGACGGCCTCTAAGGTGCTCAATCTGACCGAGGAGATCGTCGACGAGAACCACCTGACCACGCTCATGGTCACGCATAACATGAACGACGCTATCCGTCTGGGCAATCGCCTGATCATGATGCACGAGGGCCACGTAATCTACGACGTGGCGGGCGATGAGAAGAAATCGCTCACCGTGGCCGACTTGCTTCAGAAGTTCGAGGAAGTCTCGGGCGGCGAGCTCGCCAACGACCGCATGCTGCTGAGCTAAACCTACCAAAAAGGGACAGGTTTATTTTGGCAGGTTTTATCTGCGCAGACGTCAAAACCGCCGCAAAGGGACAGACACCTTTGCGGCGGTTTTTGTTAAAGAGTAAGGAGACCGCCATGAAAAGACTCCCCCGCCTTGCGTTGGCTGCCGCGTTGTTTGCCGGCGCGCTCACAGGCATCCCAAGCCTCGCTTTCGCGGGGAACCTGCCCGCCGCTATTGACGGCTCCGTGGCCGTCATGCACACCAATGATATCCACGGCAGCTACAAGTACAGCTACAACGCAAGCAAGGGTACCGGCACTGTCGGCTTTGACGGACTGGCAGTTCTCTATAGCGCTCAAGGCAGTGCCCCCGATCTTTTGCTCGATGCGGGCGATACCTTCCACGGGCAGTCCTTCGCCACTATGAGCGAGGGCAAAAGCATCGCCGAGCTCATGGACACCTTTTATGCGAACGGCTACGACGCGACCACGCCGGGCAACCACGACTGGAGCTACGGCGCGGACAAGCTCCGCACCATGACCGGCTACAGCACCACCGGCACGCCCTTCGCCATGCTCTGCGCAAACGCGAAGTCTACGAGCGGCGTATGGAGCTCGAGCATCACCAAGACGCTCGACCGTACCTGGGAGGACAGCGAAGACCACTCCACATTCGACTACAAAATCAAGGTCGGCGTCGTGGGTGCCATGGATGAGTCGCTGGGATTCTCACTGCGCGAGAGCCTTGTCCAGGACACGTCGTTCTCGGATGCGGCAGCCGCCATCAATGCCGAGGCTAAGCGACTGCGCGAGGATGAGGGCTGCAACGTTATCGTCTGCATCGCGCACACGCTCAACGCCAAGGCCTTTGCTGCAAAGCTCGTTGGGGTCGATGCACTGGTCGCGGGCCACGAGCACATCAACTTAGACGAAAACGTGACGGGGGCCGACGGCAAGCCGGTCCGCGTCGTCGAGGCGGGCAGCGCCTTTGCCGAGGTCGGTCTGCTTTCCATTCCGTACAAGTACGACACGAATGGCACCGTGACGACCGACGATGACACGGTCACGATCCCCGCAGACGACAGTGACGAGAAGCTCTACACCGCCAAGAACGTCAACGACCTTTTGGCAGACCCCGACAAGGGCGCCTTCTACCAGAGTCAACTCGATGAGGTTCGCAATAACAAAATCAAGCCACTCGACGACGCCTTTAAAATCGAGTCGAACAAAGTGATCGGCACATCCGCCACTGACTATTTCTACGGCGAAGACGCCGCGGGTACGCATGGCTGGGAGATGGTGCGCACCACCGATTTGCGTCCCAGCAAAGCGAGCGACACCACCAAGGCCCAGACCATCGGGCATGTGATCTGCGGCTCTTATCTTGCCCTGACGGGGGCAGACCTCGCCATCGAAAACGCGGGCGGCATCCGCGGCGGCATCGCGGCGGGCGATGTGACCGCCGGCAACGTCATCGCCATCTCGCCTTATGGCAACACCGTGGAGACCTGGACCATGACCGGTGCAAACTTCCTCGCAGCGCTTGAGCACTCACTGCAGATCAGCGACGATTGCAATCACAGCTACGAGCTTCAGCAAGCCTACGTGGCAGCCGGCCATACCGAGCAAGAGGCGCAAGACAAGTACAAGTGGCGCGATGACTCTGGCAGCGTTCTCTCCTTTGGCGGCATTAACGTGACGATTGATTGGACGCAGCCCGAAGGCAAGCGCATTGTGAGCGCCACACTCACCAAGGATGGCAGCGCGCTCGACCCCGCCAAGAACTACGCCGTCGCCACCAACAACTACATCATTACCAACACGGCCGACTTTCCCACCTTTGCAAAAGCTAAGAAGTGCGCCGAGTGGAGTACGTGCGAGGCAGCACTGAGGGCACTGATCGGGCAGGACGACTGGGAGAACAAGATGGCCTCGCTCGCGGGCACCATCAGCTTTGGCTCCGCCGAGAGCCCCGCACCCCGTCCGACCCCAACGCCTGAGCCCTCATCCAACCCCGGCACGACGACCACGCAGATCGCCACCAAGAAGACGGCCGGTAAGCTTGCCGCAACGGGAGACCGTACGCTGACCGTGGTCGGTGCATGCCTCATCGGCGGCATCATCGTCATCATGGTCGGCATTATCTGGAAGCGCCGCCGCTAAGCTACACCGCCGGGCCTTGCAGCCCCGCCGTACAAACCTTATATCGAGCGCAAAAGCCCGTCCGTTGTGATCGGACGGGCTTTTTGGTGGGTATCATGGTTGAACGATCTTGAGGAGGTTTTCCCTACATGGAATTGTTTGAGCCGATTCTTCATTTCTTTGAGCAGCGGTGGGTCCACAACATCATCTGGGCTGGTATCTTGGCGATAGGCACCGCCGTCGCCGCCAAAGTCGTTTCCAAGACGCTGCGTCACCTGCTCAACCGCGACGATAACCCGCTTCCGGCATCGAGTATCTTCATCAACATTGCGCGCGCCGTCATCTGGATGATCGGCGGCAGTTTTATCCTCGACAACTGCTTTGGCATTAACGCAAACGCGCTCGTCGCCGCTCTTGGCGTCGGCGGCATTGCCATCTCGCTCGGCTTTCAGGACACGCTGTCGAACCTTATCGGCGGCATGCAGGTGACCTTTATGGGCATCATCAAGCCCGGCGACAATATCGAGGTCGGCGGCGTGTCGGGCGTGGTACAGGACATCACCTGGCGCCACACGACCATCGAGGATGCCTACGGGCAGACCATCATTGTGCCCAACTCCAACATCTCCAAGGACACGCTCGTGCATCTGATGCCCTTTGCGCGCGTGGCCGTGCCCGTTGCCGTAAAGGACACGTCTAAATGGGCTTCCCTTGACGCGCTGGCAGACGAGCTGACCAGCGCCACCAAGGCCGCCGTGCTTCCCATCTCGGGCTTTGACCAGGAGCCCTACGTGCTCTTTAGCGAAATCGGCGACTTTGGCATCAAGGGCAAGATCATCTTTATCGTCAGTGACGACAGCACCACACTCACCGCTGCCGACGCCTGCATCCGCGCTATCGCTCCCATCATCGCCTAAAGCACCGCAAAGGGGACAGTGAACTGCCTCCCATTTCTTTGACATCGGGAAATGGGAGGTTTTCATTCGTGGTACCATAGTTCATACAGTTGTTTAAACGACTAAGGGAGCAAACTATGGAAGAGGCCTACCGTCAAGCACGCAAGCGCGGCGAGCAAGGACGTCGACGCGCCATTAGCCAAAGCGAGCATCCATACCTTACGGACCTCGACAGTTTGGTTGCCCAGCTCCCCCTAGGTCAGCGAGAGAATGTCGGCCTGCGGGATATTCCGCTCGAAATGGTTGTCGGCACGGTTACCAAGGGCCGTCAGTCCGCCTTTTCATGCAACTTTATGCCCCTGCTGCCGTTTAGCACCGAGTTCGCCCGCAAGTGGTCCAACCTCTACGACATTCAGGTAACCGAGGGCTATCGCGACCCCATCATCGTCACCGAGTTCATGCATCGGTTCTATGTCCAGGAGGGCAACAAGCGCGTCAGCGTCCTCAAATTCCTGGACGCCCCGACGGTTTCGGCCAAGGTCACCCGCCTCTACCCCGGCAAATGGGATTCCGTCGAAAGTCGCCTGTACGGCGAGTTCTGCGCGTTTTGGCGTGTCTGCCCCCTATACGAGATCGAGTTCTCGCGCGAAGGAAGCTACGAAACGCTCGCCAAGATGCTCGGTCAGAACCTTATCGAAAAATGGCCCCAGAAAAAGGTCGACTACCTGCGCCACACCTTCCTACTCTTTAAGCGCGCCTACCTTCGCGCGGGCGGCGACCACCTGGACATTACGCCCGCCGACGCCATGCTCGTCTACCTCAATGTGTACAACCAGGACCGCCTGCTGGATACGCCGACGGATATCGTCGTAAACCGCCTGTGCAAGATTTGGCGCGAGCTGGTCATTGCCGGGAAAAGTGACGAGGACAAGGTCGATCTTGTCGAAGCGCCGAACGTCGATGAGGAGGAGTTGCCCGCCAAGTCCACCTCCGGCATGCTCAACTTCTTTATGGGCAAGACCGTCTATTCGGCGGCCAACCCCCTGCGCATCGCCTTTATCCATGAATTCACCTGTGCGACGTCGAGCTGGGACAGCCTGCACGACCAAGGGCGTCAGTATCTCGATGAGCACTTTGGAGGTATCGTGCGCACCGAGGCGTTTGAGGACTGTCACGATCCGGACGTGTTCTACGCCGCCGTGGAAACGGCTGTCAAACATGGAGCAAACGTCATCTTCTCGACCTCGCACCGCCTGATGGAATACACGCTCAGGGCTGCCGTTGAATATCCCCGGGTTCGGTTCCTTAACTGCTCCATCGGCCTTCCTCACCAAAGCGTCCGTTCGTACTTTGGCAAGATGTACGAAGCAAAGTTTCTCCTGGGCGCCCTTGCCGCCAGCATGGCGGACAACCACCGCATCGGTTACCACGCGTCGGTCTTCGCCTCGGGTGCACTCAGCGAGATCAACGCCTTTGCGATTGGCGCCTCGCTGCTCGACCCCCGTGCGCAAATTATCCTAACCTGGGGCGATGTGCCCGCCGGAGGCCTTGCCGAGGCCATGTGCCGCGAAGGCGTGAGCGTCATGACCGGCGCCGATATGTCAAAGTCGCTCGAAGACCCCACGGCCTACGGACTCCACCGCCTGGTCGATGGCAAGGTTACCGGCATTGCCATGCCGGTATGGAACTGGGGCCGATACTACGAGCTTATCGTGCGAAGTCTACTGCATGGCACCTGGGATGAAACCAGTGACGACAGCCAGGTTCGCGCCGTCAACTACTGGTATGGCATGAGCTCGGGCGTTATCGATATTCGCTACGCTCCGGGTCTGCCCTATCAGACGCGCAAGCTTGTTCAGCTCCTCCGCAATGGCATCGTCGAGGGCTCCATCAATCCATTTGGCGGCGAGCTCCATAGCCAAGACGGCGTGGTGCAGATTGAGGGCTTTCCCCCACTGCCGAGCACGCAAATCGTCGAGATGGACTGGCTGGCAGACAACGTGGTGGGTACCATTCCGCAGCCCGACGATGAGCCGAAGGTCCGTGCTCTATGAAAATCCTTGCCATAGCCGATACCGAAGAGCGATGCCTGTGGGAGTGCTTTCGCAAGGAACGCTTTGAGGGTGTCGACCTAATTTTGTCCGCTGGCGATCTGGACCCGGACTATCTTGAGTTTTTGGTTACGGTCATCAACAGACCGCTCATCTACGTGCGTGGCAATCACGATGACCGCTACGCGCGTCATGCACCGGGCGGCTGCATCTGTGTCGAAGACACCGTATACGTGTATCGCGGCGTCCGCATTGCGGGGCTTGGCGGCTCCATGCGCTATCGAGATGGCGCTAACATGTACACCGAGCGCGAGATGGCCAAGCGCATGCGTAAGCTGTCCCGCAAAGTGAGGATGGTCGGCGGCTGCGACATCTTGCTCACCCATGCGCCCGCCGCCGGCATGGGCGATCTGGACGATCTGCCGCATCGGGGATTCGGATGCTTTAACACAGCGCTCGAGACATGGAATCCCGACTACATGGTGCACGGGCATGTGCACCAATGCTATGTTCGCGACTTTCAACGCGAACGCCAGCACGCATGCGGGACGACGATTATCAACGCCTGCGGCTATACGCAGTTTGAGCTGGACGAAGCGCGCTACCCCATCCGTGGATGGCAGGCAGCCTGGCTCAATTCGCAAACCATGCGCCGCGAACTCAAGCGCCACGAGGCAATCGAGTCCTCAACCGCCAGAACCCCCTGGTAACCACCACAAAGGGGACGCTGACCCCTTCGCGTTGGTTTTGGCCCGAAATAGCAAGGAGCCCGGTCCTGCACGAGACAGAACCGGGTTCCTTTAGCAATGCTTGCTTTGCTCAGGCAGTAACTAGAAGTTACTCAGCCAGGAAGTCACGCTGGACAGCGGGATCGACCTTGACGCCAGGGCCCATGGTGGAAGACACAGAGATGGACTTGACGTACTTGCCCTTAGCAGAAGAGGGCTTGACGCGCAGGATCTCGGTGTACAGGGCAGCGTAGTTCTCAACGAGCTGCTGCTCAGAGAAGGACTTCTTGCCCAGGGGCACGTGGCAGATGCCATAACGGTCGGCGCGATACTCAACGCGGCCGGCCTTGAGCTCGGAGACCATCTTGGCGACGTCCATGGTCACGGTGCCGAGCTTGGGGTTCGGCATGAGGCCACGGGGACCAAGGATCTTACCGATGCGGCCAACCTTGGCCATCATGTTCGGCGTAGCGATAGCGGCGTCGAAGTTGATCTCGCCCTTCTGAATCTGGGCGACGAGCTCGTCGGAACCGATGATATCGGCGCCGGCAGCCTCGGCCTCACGGGCCTTCTCGCCCTCGGCGAAGACGGCAACACGAACGGTCTTGCCGGTGCCGTGGGGCAGGGAGATGGAACCACGGATGTTCTGGTCAGCCTTACGAGTATCGATGCCCAGACGGAAGTGGGCCTCGACGGTCTCGTCGAACTTGGCGGTGTCGAGCTCCTTGATGAGCTTGGCAGCCTGAAGGGGGGTGTAGAGCGTGGCGCGGTCGACCTTCTCGGCAGCGGCGTTATAGCTCTTACCATGCTTAGCCATGTGCATTACCTCCTGTGGTTAAACGGGCGTGAGCCCTCCCACATCGTATCGTGTGCCCTATTGCACACATTTAACGGGCGCCCCGGTCGGAGCACCCGTCGTTACCTAGAAAAACGCTACTCAGCGATGGTGACGCCCATGGAACGGGCGGTACCGGCGATGATCTTCTTGGCGGCGTCAATGTCGTTGGCATTGAGGTCCGGCATCTTGATCTCGGCGATCTTGGTGAGCTGCTCCTGAGAGAGCTGGCCAACCTTTTCGGCCTGGGGCTTAGCGGAACCAGACTTGAGGTTCAGCTCCTTCTTGATGAGGTGAGCCGCCGGCGGAGTCTTGGTGATGAAGGAGAAGGACTTATCCTCGTAGACAGAGATCTCAACGGGGATAATGTCGCCCTTCTTGTCCTGCGTCTCGGCGTTAAAGGCCTGGCAGAACTGCATGATGTTCACGCCAGCAGCGCCCAGGGCGGGGCCGACGGGAGGAGCGGGGTTAGCGGCACCAGCAGGAATCTGGAGCTTAATGACGTTGGCAACCTTCTTCTCAGCCATGGTCATTCCTTTCGAATCACGAGTGTGAAGTACTTGCTATATCGTAAGCACGCACGTGTTAGAAGCACTCCTGAGATGAGCAGTCACAGAAGAAGCACGCTCGCGCGAACGGACGAAAACTTAAGCGATGACAGCGACCTGGTTAAAGTCAAGCTCGACCGGCGTCTCGCGGCCAAAGATCATCAGCGTGACCTTGAGCTTGCCTGCCTCGGCGTTAACCTCGGAGACCTTGCCATCAAAGTCGGTAAGCGGGCCATCGGTGACGCGGACGGACGTACCGACCTCAATATCAACCGACGTACGCTTGGGCGAATCGCCCTTACCGGGACGACGAGTCATCTTATTGTACTCGTCGCGGGAAAGCGGAGCGGGCTTGCCGTTGCCGCCCAGGAAACCGGTGACGCCGGGCGTGTTGCGAACACACGTCCATGCATCGTCATCCATCTCCATGCGAACCAGGACATAACCCGGGAAGATCTTAGAATCCTTGGTCTCGCGCTTGCCACCCTCTTTGATCTCGGTGACGCGCTCCATAGGAATCTCAATATCAAAGATACGATCCTGCATGCCCATGGTCTCGATGCGATGCTCGAGATCGGACTTAACGCGGTTCTCGTATCCAGAGTAAGTGTGGACGACGTACCAACGCTTAGACATGGTTTAGCCCCTCAATCCAGAGAACAGAGCAAGAGCCTCGCCAAAGCCAGCATCGAGCAGAGCGATGACGACGCCGACGACGATCAGAGAAGCGCAAACGACGACCGAGTAGTTCACGAGCTCCTTCTTATCGGGCCACGTGACACGCTTCATCTCGGACTTCACCGAAGCAAAATACTTCTTGGTGCGGGCGAAGAAACCGGGCTTCTCGTTCTTCTTGGACTTCGCAGCCTTCTCGCTCTTCTTGGCAACGGCCTTCTTGGCCTCAACCTTGGAGTTGGCGGCAGCTTTGTTGGCAGGCGCCTGCTGCTGTGCCTTCTTCTTGTTCTTCTTGTTGGCCATTTGGGTTACCTCCGCGCAATGCGCTTATACATGAGTAAACCGTAAGCCCCCAAATGGGAGCTTACGGAATAATGACTGGCACGCCAGGAAGGACTCGAACCCTCAACACTCGGTTTTGGAGACCGATGCTCTACCAATTGAACTACTGGCGTATGTGACTAGAGACTAGCGAGTCTCTTTGTGCAGCGTGTGGTGACGGCACCAGGGGCAATACTTCTTGATCTCCATACGATCAGGCATGTTCGCCTTGTTCTTAGTGGTCGTATAGTTGCGGCGCTTGCACTCAGTGCACGCAAGAGTAACTAGAGTACGCATGTATCCTGAACCTTTCATATCCGCCCCGTACGGGCACGAGTTGGTACTTTATCAGCTCTACGTAAGTGCTGTCAACGAAAACCTCGAATCAATTGGTTCTCGGTAGATCCATTCATATTTGGAACACATCAATGGAGCCAACGAGATCTAATCGATTCCTCACGCTCAACTTAAGAGCGAGCTAAGCGTAATCATCAGGCAAAAAGACCCACGTAGAAAAGAACCCGGCACCCATATAAGTGCCGGGTTCTCTAAGTCAGCTGTATCAGAGAGCTAATTTACTCAATGATCGTGGAGACGATGCCCGAACCGACGGTGTGGCCACCCTCGCGGATAGCGAAGCGCAGACCCTCCTCCATAGCGATCGGATGAATGAGGTCGCCCTCGATGGTGATGTGGTCACCAGGCATAGCCATCTCGGTGCCCTCGGGGAGCTTGACCGTACCGGTAACGTCGGTGGTACGGAAGTAGAACTGAGGACGATAACCATCGAAGAACGGGGTGTGACGGCCGCCCTCCTCCTTGGTCAGAACGTAGATCTCACCGGTGAACTTGGTGTGCGGGGTAACCGAACCGGGCTTGCAGAGAACCTGGCCGCGCTCGATGTCCTCGCGCTTGATGCCGCGGAGCAGCAGACCGACGTTGTCGCCAGCCTCGCAGAAGTCCATGGACTTACGGAACATCTCGATACCGGTAACGACGGTGTTCTGGGTATCCTTGATGCCGACGATCTCGACGGGCTCGTTGAGCTTGAGCTCACCGCGCTCGACACGGCCGGTAGCAACGGTACCACGGCCGGAGATGGTCATAACGTCCTCAACGGCCATCAGGAACGGGAGGTCGTTGTCACGAGCAGGCGTCGGGATGTACTCGTCGACGGCAGACATGAGCTCGCGAATGGCGTCCATCCACTTGGCGTCGCCCTCGAGAGCGCCCAGAGCGGAACCACGGATGACGGGGATGTCGTCGCCGGGGAATTCGTACTCGGAAAGGAGCTCACGGGTCTCCATCTCGACGAGGTCGATGAGCTCGTCATCGTCGACCATGTCGCACTTGTTCAGGAAGACGACGATGTAGGGAACGCCGACCTGACGGGCGAGCAGGATGTGCTCGCGGGTCTGAGCCATGGGGCCGTCGGTAGCGGCGATGACCAGGATAGCGCCGTCCATCTGAGCAGCACCGGAGATCATGTTCTTGACGTAGTCAGCGTGGCCCGGGCAGTCAACGTGAGCGTAGTGACGGGCAGCAGTCTCGTACTCGACGTGGGAGACGGAGATCGTAATGCCGCGCTCGCGCTCCTCGGGAGCCTTGTCGATGTTCTCGAACGCAGTGAAGTCAGCCTTGCAGCCCTCGGTCTCGGAGAGAACCTTGGTGATGGCAGCGGTCAGCGTGGTCTTGCCGTGGTCAACGTGACCAATGGTGCCGATGTTAACATGCGGCTTAGTGCGCTCAAACTTCTCTTTGGCCATAAAGCCCTCCTCTAAACAGGTCGTCCCCGGACGGGACTATGCCTTTATACCATAGTGGCCTCTCAACATACTATTGAGAAGCCACCGTGTTACCTATGGTAGCGGTGACTGGATTCGAACCAGTGACGCCACGGGTATGAACCGTGTGCTCTAACCAACTGAGCTACACCGCCGGATGGAGCCTGCAACCAGACTTGAACTGGTGACCTCTTCGTTACCAACGAAGTGCTCTACCGACTGAGCTATACAGGCACTTGACGGGTGGGAGCTATAGGATTCGAACCTATGTAGGCAGAGCCAACGGGTTTACAGCCCGTCCCCATTAACCACTCGGGCAAACTCCCAATCGTTCAAGTATCCGCAGGTTCTTTGGTCTTTTGGGCCTCCGCCCCCGCGAACGAAAAAGATAATACGATGCAACCTTGGGGGCTGTCAACGAAAACCTCTAAATACACGGTACCGGGCGTATCTATATACCTTTGACCTGCGGTTTTGCTGAATTTAGATATGAAGGACGGCGGATTTGGCTGCGCTGGCGACATTTCCCGAGGGAACACTTTGGTGTGGTGGAGTACCCTTGCGGTATCGACTTTCGATAACGATCCTCGTGCGTCCGAATATCCTCGCTCAACCAGGATGACTGGGACCGGTCCGGCCTTTGTCTCGATCTGTAACATTTAGAGAACATTTTCTCCCCTATTTGTTACAGATCGAGATGTTTTCCTGGCGGTCTCCCGTTTATCTAAATCTGTAACAGCAAGAACGGTTTTCCTTCCCTATTTGTTACAGATCGAGATGTTTCGCAGAGACCCTAGCTTACGTCTCATTCTGTAACAGTTAGAACGGTTTTCCGCCCCTTCGTGTTACAGATCGAGACATTTATCTATTCTCGCCTTACATCCACGACATCTGCCCAATCGATAACGTCGTAGTCATCATCGCTTCGCCAGACAACACACTTGGGTCGTGAATCCGCTTGGGCCGCACCATCCCTCGCCGCTTGTGGACGACTCGCAAAGAAGCGGCCAAGCTCAGCTCGCGGCAAGATAATCCCTTGCACGCTCCCGCCACCCGCGAGACACACACGCGCCCAGCGACCAGCCTTTTCATATAAGAGCCAATTGGCAACCTGCGAAGATCTGCCCTCAGGCACTTTATCCCCTGGAATATCAGGAACAAACATGGGGTCGACCTCCTCCAGTTGAGCAAAGCCCATCCCCTCCAAACGCGAACCAAGTTTCTCCTTAGCGTAACCGCTCAGCTCGCGCTTGATCATGCCTGCAATACGCCGAGCCGTCCTACCATGGGGATCAAACCGGCTGCATCCGCGCTCATAGGCAGCCAGCGCATCCATAAGCACATAGACCTCGCTCAAATTGAGCGGCAGCGCCAGCGGGTGCACCGAGGACCTGAATTCGCCGCGATACCCAAACTCCTCGGCTACGCACATGCCGCCGATACGCACGCCATCGCGAATCCTGGCACGGCGCTCCCCCACCGCGTTCTTGCTACACAGCAAAACGTTATAGGCGATGTCTTCCTGCGAGCGCTCTTCGTGGGAAACGGTGAGCATAATCAGGTCTGCCTCTTCACCGCCAATAAAGGAATCCTTGAGCTCGTAGCCCTTCATGCCTTTGTTGGGCGGCTCGGCCGCAAGCAGCGCAAAAAGCTCGTGCACCTGATGGTAGAGAGCAAGGCGTCCCTCCAAATATGGACCATCGGGTCCATTTGCATATGCTTTGATGTGCATACGCAAGCTCCCCGTATCGACGGGCGCTACCGCCATCTGGCTAATAGCATATCCCTCGCCTGGACGGGAAATCATATCGTTGAGCTCGGCCGCATCTGGCATGTTTCTTTTTATGAACTGTCCAAGCAGCATTGGCGGCGCCCGCCTTTCTAATCTTTAACCTATCGATTTTTTCTCTTCGAGTCCACCTCAAGATAGCGCTGGATTTTGTCGAGCGACAGATTGGTCCGGCCCAGGGACTCTGCCGCCGTCAAAATCTTCTGTGCAAGATTTGATCCAAAGTAGTAAATCACATCCCCGTTGGCGATTCGCTCAACGTATGCGTCTCCAATTTTGTTAATGAGAGAGAAAAACTCGGGGCACAGCATGGGATAACGCTCGGCTATTTCCGTAATCCCCGCATGGCCAAAATCGGCAACATCCTCGCACTGGCGCTCAAGATCTTCGATACCGTGACCATTAAGACCACGCCCGCAGGAAAAAGCAAGACCGCGAGACAGGGCAGTTTTGACGCGTTGCTCCTGCTCGTCCGATAGCTTTCCACCCAATAGGGCTCGCATCATGATCTGGCAGCAAGCGTACGTAGGTCGATAGAGAAAATCGACACGTGCATCACTGGGCATATGGCAATAGCTGCTCAGAGGAAAACAACCGTCTTCTCGTTGAGACTCGAGAATGGTATCGAGGGACTCGCGCCAATCCGGATCGTTATCCAAGCCATAATCGCGAAAGTAGCGTAGTAGCTGCATCTGCATATCCATGACACAAGTACTGACGATCGGCTTATCTGTTTCCCTGTCCCTGCCGGCAATGTCGCAAAGAGGGTAAATCATGGTCTTTTTCCTTTCCGTAGACCTGATGCCAACGATTCCGTTTCGCTGACCTTGTTGATCCCATTCTCTTTTGTGGGGCCATATCAAACGACCAAGCAGTGCTTGGTTATTGTGGGCTGGAGGGTTAACTGGGCGGAATCACATACCGTTGCAGGTGCACCCATACGCAACGTCGCCGAGACGCCTCACCCTCTACCTCCGCATGTGCGACACTCCACAAGCAACTAATCATCGCCAGAATGTTTTACTGAGATAAGGTCGATCAGCTTGGGGAATTTCGCAAGAAGGCACGCTTGGTCGCGTACTGTGCCCTTGCCATCGCCGTCGTATTTGCCCTCATTGCGGGCGGATTCCCCAATAGGCTCAGGAATCTCGTGGCTGTCGATAACGCCAGCGCTATTGTCAAGAGTTATCACGGCGAGCACCCGGTCATTCGACTGACGTTTTAGGCGATACAAACCGAAAGCGTGCCGGCGGCCACGGGTTGTTGCTCAACAAATACGCTGCTGGCTGTGGCATACTTTAATTTACTAATGTATCGAGAAAGAGAGTGTCATGGTCCCTTCGGGTAACGGCTGCAGCCAGATCATCATCATTGCTTTGGGCATTTGCCTTGGCCTGACTATGTTTGCGGTCTGTGGCTAAACGATTCAGATCTGCGCTTATTTCCAGCGCAAATCTTCTGCCGCTGCTTGCCGGCATCGTGTATCTCGTTAACAGATACATTGCGAGCTTCGACTTTTTCCTCCCCTACGACTTCGCCCATTATCAGCTCGGAGATCTGTGCGGAGGAATCATTTTTCCCGCCTACGTAAACGTCCTCTGCGAAACGGTGAGCGGGAAAACGCCGATATGCAACTTTGCAAGTAGCTTGGCATTATCGGTGGGATGCTCAATCTGCTGGGAAGTACTTGCGCCCATGGCGCTCGAGTTTAGTACCCCAGATCCGCTTGATGCCTGCATGTACGTTATCGGGGGAATCTTGTACCTGAAAGCTTTTAAACTGACGGCGGGCAGTCGAATCTAGCTGCCCACAAGAAACGGGCCCTGTCCCACTAGGGAACAGAGCCCGAAACTCTCATGGAGCCAGTGACAGGAATCGAACCCGCAACCCACTGATTACAAATCAGTTGCGCTACCGTTGCGCCACACTGGCACACTTGGCGCTTTCGCGCGAAGCCAATTAAGAATAAAGGAATTGCGGACAAGGCGCAACAGGCCCTTTGACCGACCACATCTCAAAACTATTCGTCAGAACGAATAGTTTTATCTGTTCGCCAGAACCAAAAACTATTCGTTTTGGCGATGCCAAGCCGCAACCCATTGATTACAAACCAGTTGGTTGATCAATCGAGAAAGCAGCTCCCCATAGAAGGTTTACCTACCTCCCGCGCAGGGCCTTGAGCTTGGCCAGGGCATCGGGGCTCAGGCGACTGCCCAGAGTCATCTTGATCTGCGGAGCTTCCTCTGCCTCGCGGACGTCGTTATCGATCTGTTTGATCTCGTCCACCAGCATGCGGCTCGAGATACGCGTAACGCCCTTGCCCATGACGACGGCTTGAATTGTGCCGTCACTCGATACCACGGAGCACGCGCGGCCTTCCTCGCGCGCCTCGATGCAGAGCTTTTGTACCACGGTATCGGCCGATACGCCCGTCGGCGAAAACTCGATGCGCACGCCGCGAGCCGGCAAGTTGGGACGCTCGCTAGAGATATTGCCTGCACCGTCAAACACAATTACGGCCTCGTAGCGGCCCTGGGCAAAGGCGGCGACGTCGTTGATAAGGGCGGTGCGCGCCATATCGTGAACGTCGCTGGAATACGGATCGTCGGAATGGTCGTACACGAGCTTTTCGTAGCGCGGCGTGCAGTGGATCACGTTGTAGCCGTCGACCACCAGCAGCTCGGGCTTATTGGAGTGCACCGTGGAGACCGGGTCGGCGATAGCCTGCGCAAACGCATTGCCGCCCACGCCGTAGGTCGCGGCCGAGACGATCGGCTTGGCCGAGCCTTCGCCAAAGCGCTTGGCCTTAGACTTGGCGCGGTTCTTCTTGGACATGCGCTACTCCTCCCCCATGAGCTCGCCGGCATTGCGACGTAGCCACTCAAAGCACAGTGCCGTCGTTGCCTGGGCAACGTTGAGGCTCTCGGTCATGCCACGCTGAGGAAGCTTGGTCAAAAAGTCGCATTTCTCGAGTACCAGGCGCGAGATGCCGTCGCCCTCGGAGCCCATGACAAGCGCCACGCGGCCCTCGAAGGGAGCATCCCAGCAACTGCCCTCGGCGTGCTCGGAGGCACCGCCCACCCAAAAGCCAGCGGCCTTAAGATCGTCGAGTGCACGAGCGATATTGGGGACCTGTGCGATAGGCAGATGCATGACGGCGCCGGCGGAGGTCTTATAGCTGCCCACGGTCACGCCGGCAGCGCGCTTGTTGGCGATGATGACGCCCGCGGCGCCCACGACCTCGGCGGAGCGCACGATAGCGCCAAAGTTACCGTCGTCGGTCACGTGGTCGAGCACCACGACAAGTGCCGGACCCTCGCCTGCACGGTCGAGGATATCGGCGACATCCGCATAAGGGAAGTTGCCCACCTCGAGTGCAATGCCCTGGTGAGCGCCGTGGCTCGACAGCGCATCGAGCTGCGCGCGCGGCACATACTTAATGCGGACACCCGCGGCGTTGAGGTCATCGACCAGACGAGACAGGGCGGCATCGCGCTCCCCGCCCTCGGCAATGAGCGCGCACTTGATGGGAAAACCGGTGCGCAGGGCCTCGACGGCAGCACGACGGCCTTCGATAAACTCGCCCTTGGGAGCCTGGACAGCGTCGCGGTTGCGATCGCGCTGCGGACGCGCAGCTTGGGTGCGATCGCGCTGGCCCTTGGAAGCGGCAGCGCGGTCATTTCGGCGAATCGGACGCGAGCCAGAAGCGGCCTGCTTGCCGCCACGAGGCGCACGCTTGCGATTGTCGGCCATAGGACGGCCTCCTAAATACAACTATCAAACGAAACAAATAGACCGACCGCCCGAGGTGCGGCAGATTGCCTTGAAAGAAGAGGGCATAGACCTTGAGGTCATGCCCGACGATTGAAAGGCAAGGTGCCGTGGCTCGGGCGGTCGGGTGCTTGGGAAACCCGCAGGGGTTAGAGGGATTTGATACGGGTGCCGGCGGCGGTATCTTCAATCGTCAGGCCCAAGTCCTTGAGCTGATCGCGGATGGCGTCTGCCAAGTCCCAGTTCTTGGCGGCACGGGCCTCGGCGCGAGCCTCGAGAATCTTGGCAGCGGCCTCGTCCACGTCGTCACCAGTGTAGGCAACCAAGCCGGCAGCAACGCCCAAAAGGCCTAGCGGCAGCTCGACCTTGGGCTCGGGAAGCTCAACGCCAAACGTATCGAGCAGCTCGACCAGCGTATCGGCGGCAGCAAGAGCCGCGGCCTTGTCGGCAGCGTCGCCCGCCTGCTCCAGATACTGATTGCACTCGGTGACAAAACCAAAGACGGCGCCCATGGCACCGGCGGTGTTAAAGTCGTCGTCCATGCACTCCTTAAAGGCGGCACGGGTCTCGGCAGCCTTGGCGGCAAACGCCTCAGATGCTGCCTCATCGGCATCGGCCGTCGCATGGTTCGCGGCCCAGCGCAGGTTCTCGACCGTACCGGCGATACGCGTGAGCGAATTCTCGGCACCCTCCAGGCGCTCCCAGGAGAAGTCGAGCGGCGAGCGATAGCTCGTCTGCAGCATCAGCAGGCGCAGAGCGGCAGCGGAGTGCTGCTCGAGCACCTCGGCCAGCGTAAAGAAGTTACCAAGCGACTTGGACATCTTCTCGCCGTCGACCAGCAGCATGCCCGTGTGCATCCAGGTGTTGGAGAAGCCCTGGTGCCAGGCGCAGGCAGCCTGGGCGCACTCGTTCTCGTGATGCGGGAAGGCAAGGTCGGAGCCACCGCCGTGAATGTCGATCGGGGTACCCAGGTAGCGGTGCACCATGGCGGCGCACTCGGTGTGCCAACCGGGACGGCCCTCGCCCCAGGGGCTCGGCCAGCTGGGCTCGCCGGGCTTGGCGGCCTTCCACAGGGCAAAGTCGAGCGGGTCGTTCTTGTCCTCGTTCTCCTCGATGCGCGCACCCAC
Source organism: Collinsella sp. LCP21S3_C7 (assembly GCF_052118485.1). Taxonomy (NCBI): domain Bacteria; kingdom Bacillati; phylum Actinomycetota; class Coriobacteriia; order Coriobacteriales; family Coriobacteriaceae; genus Collinsella; species Collinsella sp. LCP21S3_C7. The sequence continues at coordinate 111,455 of NZ_JBQKHC010000002.1, forward strand.
CATAAGGTCGTCGATGTTGCGGCCCGAGACCTGACCGTAGTTGGGATCGCTGCGCACGGAAAAGTACACGTCGCCGTTATCGGCGGCGTAAGCGTGGCCCTGCTCGATGAGCGCCTTGATCATGGCAATCATGGGGCCGATCTCCTTGGTGGCGCGGGGGCGCACATCGGGATCGAGCACGTTGGCAGCGCGCATGACGCCAATAAACTTATCCGAGAACTCCGTCGCGACCTCGGTGGCCGTACGGCCCTGTTCGTTGGCGCGCTTGATGATCTTGTCGTCGACATCGGTAAGGTTCTGGGCGAACGTGACCTCGTAGCCGCTCGCGATGAGCCAGCGTCGAATCACATCGAAGCTGATGAACGTGCGGGCGTTGCCGATGTGGATGTTGTCGTAAACCGTGGGTCCGCACACGTACATACGGACCTTGCCGGGCTCGATGGGCTGGAACTCTTCCTTTTTATGGGTAGCGCTGTTGTAGATACGCATTCGTTACTCCTTAACGGTTTTCTGTAGCAGGCAGACGGCCCAGGCGCCAATTCCCTCGCCTTGACCTTCCCAACCGAGCTTTTCGGTCGTGGTGGCGGCGACGCCCACGTTTTCGACGTCAACGCCCAGGGCATGGGCCAAGTTGGCACGCATGGCATCGCGGTGCGGGGTGATCTTAGGCTGCTGGCAGGCAATGGTGCAGTCGGCATCGACAAACTCAAAGCCCAGCTCGCGCGCATAGTCCATTACGCGGGCAAGCAACACCATCGAGTCGGCACCCTCGTAGGCGGGGTCGGTGTCGGGGAACAGCTTGCCAATGTCTCCCCCGCGGCAGGCGCCCAGAATAGCGTCGGCCAGCGCGTGCGCGAGCACATCGGCATCCGAGTGGCCCAGCAGGCCGCGCTCGTAGGGAATGTCGACCCCGCCGATGATACATCGACGCCCCTCCACCAAACGGTGGACGTCGTAGCCGTGGCCAATGCGCAGGTTACTGAACATGGGGAAGGTCCTCTCTCTCGGCCATCCGCCCGAGCAAAATCGCGGTTACGGGACGCAAGTCCTCGGGCACCGTCACCTTAAGGTTGTCGCGCGGGCTCTGGACGCAGTGGACGCGCCCACCCATGCGCTCGACCAGTGACGAATCGTCCGTACCGATAAAGCCCTCGGCAATCGCCGCGGCATGGGCGCGTTTCATGGCGTCGACACTAAAGATCTGCGGCGTCTGCGCGGCCCAATAGAGTTCGCGTGGCGGCGTCTCGACGATGTTGTCCCCATCGACGATCTTGAGCGTGTCGATCGCGGGCTGGCCACACACGACACCGTCGAGCGAGCGGTCACTCACGAGCACGTCGATAGCGTGATCGATGGCCTCGGTAGTAATGAGCGGACGAGCGCCGTCGTGAATGGCGACGTATTCAAAGCCTGCCGGCACCGCATGCACGCCGGCACGAGTGGAGTCCTGGCGAGTATCGCCGGCATCGGCGAAGCTGATGGGCGTGTCATACGAATACGGGCTGATGGCCAGGCGGCGCATCTCGGCACGACGCTCGGCAGGGCAAACCACGACGATATGGCCGACCTTATCGCTACGGTCAAACGCGCGGATGGACCAGCTCATAAGCGGACGGCCCGCTACATTGACGAGCTGCTTGCCACCGGGATTACCAAAGCGCTGGCCGCTGCCACCGGCAACGACCACGGCGCATACGGGCGCCATTATGCGTTCCCCTGTTTGGTGCCCTTCATGCGGTACAGGGAGTCCGCAAGAATGGCAGGGTTGTTAACGCCAAAGTCGCCCAGGCGCTCCGGATCCTTGCTGATGTCGTCCATGAGCTCCTGCAGCGAGCCATACTCGTCGACGATCTTCTCGGCCACGCCGTCGCGCACGACGGACACGCGCGAAAGCGTGCGCAGGCCCAGCGGCGTCATGACGGAGTCCTCGTCCAGGTCGTCGTAACCCAGAACCGCCGCCACATGCTGCGGGTCGGACAAGTCCTTGGGCGTCATACGGCTAAGCTCGGCACGGATCTTCTCGGCATTTGCCTCGGAGGAATCGCTTGCGTAGTCGCGAATCATCAAGTCGTACTCGGTATCCATGCTGGAGCCGGCGAGCTGCTCGAGCTGCATCTGCACGAGCTTTCCCTGGTTGCCCAGCTTGACAATGCAATCCTTAAGCTCGGTCTTTGCCTGCTGCATGATCTCGAAACTCGAGAAAATGCCAGTGATGTCGGCGAGCGTGACGTAGTCGTCCAGCTCGAGGGCCGTCAGACGCAGCAGGGAGCGGTCGAGCGACTGACGGGTGGTCTGAAGCGTAGCGACGAGCTGGTTGACCGAGCTCATGATGGTGGTGACGGGCTGAATCTCATAGCTCTTGCCGTGCACATACACGTTGACGACGGCACGACGGGCCGAGACCGAGATCACGATGGCGTCGGTGAGCACCGACATGCGAGCGGCAGTACGGTGACGCATGCCCGTCTCGCTCGTGGCGAGCGAGGGGTCGGGATTGAGGTGGAAATTGGCGCGCAGGATCTGGGTAAGGTCGCCGTCGATGACGATGGCGCCGTCCATCTTGGAAAGCTCGAACAGGCGGTTCGAGGTAAACGAAATGTTGAGCGGGAAGCCGTCGTTACCGGCAGCGAGCACGTTTTCGGTGTCGCCGACGCAGATAAGGGCACCCAGGTGACCGGCGATGATCATGTCAAGGGCGGTGCGGATCGGCTGACCAGGTGCCGTCAGGCGGATGGCCTGTTCCATACGCTTTTGCAGCTCGTTCTTATCCAAGGCATCGCTCCCATCGTATACGCTCCATAAACGTCAATAAGTTTCTCACGGTTTGCCCCTGTGACGCCCGCAAATTCCGATGCTTACAGAATGAGCGAACACCGCTTAGGTAGCTCATTTGGGACGGGGCTCTTTTGGCTGCTCATGTGGTAGCATCGGGTCTCATATAAATGAGGGAGTGGTCGTGTAATCGGGTTCGCCCGGAGAGAGGGAGCCAGACTATGGGACTCGCAGAGCTCGTGTTGCTCGCCGTTGGCCTTTCGATGGACGCCTTTGCCGTTTCTATCTGCAAGGGTCTCGGCATGAAAAAGATCAACCTTAAAGTCGCCGTTGTGCTCGGCCTGTTCTTTGGCGGCTTTCAGGCCGGCATGCCCGTAATCGGTTGGGCACTCGGCAGCCAGTTCATGGGCATCATCGGTCCCATCGACCATTGGATCGCCTTCATCCTTTTGGCCTTTATCGGCGGCAAGATGCTGTGGGAAGCCTTTACCGAAGACGAGGATGAGGACGAAGGCGACGGCAAGGATGCCGAAAAGATCGACCTGGGCGAGTACCTAATCCTTGCCATCGCCACCTCGATTGACGCGCTCGCCGTGGGCATCTCGTTTGCCGCGCTCTCGGTCGATATCGTGCCCTCTGTATCACTTATCGGCGTCACAACGTTCATCTTCTCCGTCGCCGGCGTAGCGATCGGCCACACCTTTGGCGCGCGCTACGAAAAACCCGCCACCATCGTAGGTGGCGTCGTACTCGTCCTCATCGGGCTTAAGATCCTACTTGAGCACCTTGGGATCCTCGCACTGTGACAAATAACGGCCGCCCGGCATTACGCCAGGAGGCCGTTTTCATAGCCAGCCGTTTTAGAGCGGCTTAACCAAGGCGACCTTTACGCGGCAAGGCGCTTGAGGACGTCGATGAGCAGCTCGTAGAAGCGCTCGGCAGAAGCGAGCTCCATGCTCTCGTCCGGGGTGTGGACATCGGAGAGCGTCGGGCCCACGGCGATGGCGTCCAGGCCGTGCAGGGCCTCGGCAAACAGGCCGCACTCAAGGCCGGCGTGAATGGACTCGATGCGCAGCTCGGAGCCAAAGAGCTCGCGATAGCTCTCGATAAAGACGTCGCGGACCGGCGAATGCTCGGCATAGCTCCAGCCGGGATACTCGAACTCAAACTTGGCGTCGAAGCCCAGGACATCGGCCAGCGTCTGCAGGCGGTCCTTGAACTCGTTCTGCAGCGAGGTGATCGAGGAGCGCGGGGACAGCATGATCTTGACCTCGTCGTCAGAAGTGGCAACCACACCGATGTTGGAGGAAACCTCGACGGAGCCGTCGGTAGCGACGTTGCGGCGGATCACGCCGTTGGGGGCAAGACGCAGGGCGCGGATGAGGGCAAGCGCGGACTTCTCGTCCATGGCCTCGACCTCGGCGTCGTCGGCAATCTCGACAGTGCAGGTAAAGCCGGGGTCGAAGACCTCGAGCTCGGCAGTGACGTCGGCGATAATGCCCTTTGCGATCTGGGCCGCGGCCTCGGCGGCAGCGTGGTCGGCGTAGACCAGAACAGCCTTGCACTCACGGTTGATGGCGTTGTCCTTGGTGCCGCCGTTAAAGCTAACGATGGCGGGCTCGCCGGCAACCATCAGGCGGTCGATGATGCGGGCCATGATGAGGTTGCCGTTGCCGCGCTCCAGGTGGATATCGCTGCCGGAGTGACCGCCCAGCAGGCCGGAGATGTCGAACGTGAGGGTGCTACCGGTCTTGTGCTCGCGCGCGATCGGGCAGGTGTAGGTAACGACGACGCCGCCGGCGCAGCTGACGGTGGCAACGCCCTCTTCCTCGGAGTCAAGGTTGATCATGGTGCGGGCGCTAATCTGAGACTTATCGAGCGTCTCGGCGCCGACCAGGCCAGTCTCCTCGTCGGTGGTGAATACGCACTCGAGGGCGGGGTGAACGATCGAATCGTCATCGAGAACAGTGAGCATCAGAGCGACGGCGATACCGTTGTCGGCGCCCAGCGTGGTGCCGTTAGCGGTGAGAACGCCGTCCTTGACGAGCAGGTCGATACCATCGGTCGTAAAGTCGTGCTCAACGGAGCCCAACTTGTCGCACACCATATCGATGTGGCCCTGCAGCATCACGGTCGGGGCATTCTCGGCACCGGCAGATGCGGGCTTGCGAATAATGACGTTGTAGACCTCGTCCTGATACACATCGAGGCCGCGCTCCTTGGCAAACGCAACCAGGAAATCGCTGATGCCCTTCTCGTTGCCAGACCCACGGGGGATCGCGCTGACCTCCTCAAAGAAATGGAACAGCTGGGCGGGCTCATAGCCGGTGATCTTGTAGTCCATGGTGCCTCCTTGGCGCAACTGGTTAGACAATAAGACATGCGCCTTGTATATTCCCAGACTTCGTTTGCATAAACCAGTCGAAAACGCCGAGCGCTCTCGCATCATCGGCTAACGGCGGAGAAACGCCACTTTATTAAGATAAAGCAGGTAGACGGACCGCGCCGAAGGGACGTTGGACCCTTTAACCAACCTCAACGCCTGACCAACGCTTATGCATACGCCGTTGGTATGTTTAATGAGATTTACTTTGAACGAGGGGCCTTTCCAACAGAAAAAAGGGCGCTCCTTTGGAACGCCCTCGTGGACACAAGGTTTTGTTACGCCCTACAGCGCGCCGGAACCGGCTTGCATCATGCCGCCGGGGCCCGAGCTTACGCCACTGCTCACAGGCGCGGCGTTTCCGGTGTGCGGCGCTTCCGGAGCGGTATCGCCCCCAAGCGCACCTGCCGGACGCGGCGCTGGGATCTCGCCCGTACCGTGGCTAAAGACGAACTTGCCGTCGGCCACGTCGCACATGACGGTATCGCCGCTGCCCCACTCGCCGGCTAGCAGCTCCTCGGATAGCGGATCCTCGATGAGCTTTTGGATGGCGCGGCGCAGCGGACGTGCGCCGTTGGTGAGGTCGGTACCCTCGGCTACGATCTTGTCGTAGGCCGCATCGGTGAGTTTGATGTTCATGCCGTTGGCAATCAGGCGCTGGCGCAGGTCGTCCACCAGCAGGTGAGCGATCTTGGTCAAGTTCTCGCCCGAAAGCTTCTGAAACACCACGATGTCATCGATACGGTTGAGCAGCTCGGGGCGGAACAGGCGCTTGAGTTCGCCCATCGCACGGCCCTTAATCTCGCTCGAGGTAAGACCCTGCTCACCGGTGGTGCCAAAGCCAACGCTCGCATCCTGCGCAATCTCGCGGGCGCCCACGTTGGACGTCATGATGATCACGGTGTTGCGGAAATCGACCGTCTTGCCCTGGCTGTCGGTCAGGCGACCCTCCTCAAGCACCTGCAGCAAGATGTTGAAGATATCGGGGTGCGCCTTCTCGATCTCGTCGAACAGCACGACCGAGTACGGGTGACGGCGAACGGCCTTGGTGAGCTGACCGCCCTCGTCGTGGCCCACGTAGCCCGGGGGGCTACCGATGAGCTTGGAGACCTCGAACTCGCTGCCAAACTCCGACATGTCGAAGCTGATAAGCGCGTCCTTGCTGCCAAAGAGATACTCGGCGAGCGTCTTGGCGAGCTCGGTCTTGCCTGTGCCGGTAGGACCCAAGAAGATGAAGCTGCCGCCGGGACGACGCGGGTCCTTGAGCGGCGAGCGGCTGCGGCGCACTGCCTTGGCCACGGCCTCGACAGCTTCATCCTGGCCGATAATGCGGGTCTTGAGCACGCTTTCGGTCTGCAACAGACGACGGCTTTCGCTCTCGGTGAGCGAAGACACCGGTACGCCCGAGGTCACGGACACGATGTCGGCAACCTGGGCGACATCGATGGTGAGCGGGCTGGCGTCGAGCTCGGCCGTCCAAGCTGCCTTGGCCTCGGCGAGCTCAATCTCGGCAGCCTTCTGCTGCTCGGTAATCTCGGCGGCCTTGTTCATGTCGTCGCCCTCGGTGGCCTCCTGCGCGGCAGCCTTGAGCTCCTCCACGCGATGCTCGGCCTCGCGCACCGACTCAGGCGCACGGTTGGCGGCAATGCGGGCGCGGGCGCCGGCCTCGTCGATGAGGTCGATGGCCTTATCGGGCAGGAAGCGATCCTGGATGTAGCGGTTGGAGAGGTTCGCGGCGGCCTCGATGGCACCCTGCGTATAGCGCACGTGGTGGTGCTCCTCGTAGCGCGGCTTGAGCGCGGTCAGGATCTTGACCGTGTCCTCGACGCTTGGCTCCTCAACATCGATGGTCTGGAAGCGGCGCTCGAAGGCCGGGTCCTTGGTGAGGTACTTGCGGAACTCCTCGGCCGTGGTGGCACCGATGATCTGGAAAGCGCCGCGCGCGAGCACGGGCTTGAGCATGGAGCTTGCATCGATGGATCCCTCGGCAGAACCGGCACCGATGATGGTGTGCATCTCGTCGATAAACAGGATGACGTCGTCGGCTTCGGTTGCCTCCTGGATCACGTTCTTGAGACGCTCCTCAAACTCACCGCGATACTTGGCGCCCGCGACAAGACCCGGCAGGTCGAGCGTCCAGATGTTCTGGTTCATAAGGTTCTCGGGCACGTTGCCGGCAGCGATCTGCTGCGCCAGGCCCTCGACGATGGCCGTCTTGCCCACGCCGGGGTCACCCAAGATAAGCGGGTTGTTCTTGGTGCGGCGCGAAAGGATCTCCATCATGCGCTGGACTTCCTTTTCGCGACCGATCACCGGGTCGAGCTCGCCGTCGCGCGCCTTCTGCGTAAGGTTGGTGGCGAACTGCTTGAGCGTGTCGGTGCCGCTCCCCTTTTGCTGCGAGGCGTCCGAGCCGCTAAAGAACGGCAGGCCTGTACCGGGACGCCCGGCACCGGCACCGGCGAGCGGGCGCTTCTTGTCTTGATCCTTGGCGGTAAGCTTCTCGATGGCTTTTTTAATGGAAGCGGACGAAACACCCAGGCGCATGAGAATGTCCATGGCCATGCCGTTGCCCTCTTCGACGATACCGATGAGCAGGTGCTCGGTCGACACATAGGTCTGGTTGTTCTCGCGCGCCACGCGGAAGGAACGCTCCATCACGCTGATGACGAGCGGCGTAAAGGCGAGCTTAGCTGCCTCGGTCTCCTCGCTGGGCTCGGGAACGGTGGTCTGGACCTCCTTGAGCGTGTCCATGATGTCATCGTAGGAGATATCGAGTGAGCGCAGTGCCTCGGCGGCAATGCCCTCGTCCTCCTTGGCGAGCGCGAGCAGCAGATGCTCGGTACCCACCTTATTTGAGTGAAGATCGAGCGCCTCCTGCTTGGCCATGGACATGACCTTGCGCGCGCGATCGGTAAAACGGTCCAACATGCTAGTTCCTCTTAGACGAGCTAGTTTTTCAAACGCAAAGCGCCACTCGTGGCGGCGCTTTGGTCTCTTTACCCATATGGAGTATATGTTAACCGCTGTGGCCTTTTCCGCGTGCAGCCATACGACAACGTCTACAAAAAAGGAATCGCCGGGTGCGGCGGGCGCTCTAGGTTAGTGGCTCTTGCCTAGCAGACGGGCTCGGCGTCCATACTCTCGGCAACGTCATCGACGACATCGGCAACGGGAGCGCCCGGCATACGTACGAGCTCCATATGCTGCTCTTCAAAGACGGTTCCCATGGGGAAGGCGCGTCGGAAGACAAAGCGAGCAACCCCGGCGTGACCAGGAATTTAAAAGCGAAACCCTTGGCAAGGGGGCTGGCAACAAACCAGTCGCAGCACATGGCAAAAATGTAGGCAACGGGGAAGCCGAGCCACGCGGCGGCAATGGCCTCGCCGTTGATGGCCCCATGCTGCAAGGCAACGTTGTAGATGCTCATCCAGAGCACCATGCAAAAGCACATGATAAAGGTAAACAGCAAGCTCTCTCGTTTATTGATAGGCATAAAGGGCAAAATCCTTTCTGTGTTACGCCGCGGTGCACAACAAAAACGGGCGGGCGAGATGGAGCTACTGGGACTTCATCTCGCCCGCCCGTGGTACGTGCGTCTGCGACTACTTATGTGGTGGAACTACCCTAACACGAACAGCACACGCTTCGTAAGCGTTGAGTTTATGAAGATGCAGGGCACCGATAATCCCCCGACCCCATAAGTTGCAGTGGAATACGGACTGTTTTGACCCTTTAAGCAGCAATTCAGTCCCTATTTCACCGCAACTCATTTGGTGCAAAGTAACCTGTCCCCCCTTGTACCAATTAGCTGGTGTAGCGCCAGCGAGGGTCGGTGAGCGTACGCGCCACACCCAGCCCAATGGGCAGAAACGCTACGATGAGCACTGCGCGCACAAACCAGCCGAGCATATTGACTGTGTCGAAGGTGCACATGTAATACATAGAGCGATAGAGATACAGACCGGGCACCATAATGACAATCGAAGGCACCGTGAGGGCGATGCGCGGGTAGGTGAGCTTGACTTCGGCCAAGCTTGCCAGCAGACCCGATACCAGCGCGCCGATAAACGCTGCTGCCTCGGGAGGCATTCCCGTGCTGAGGCCCAGGAAGGGAATCATCGTCGGCGCATCGACAAGGGTCAGACGCAGGGTATTGGACACGGCGCCGATCAACCCAGCTGCCGCGGCCATCTTTACCGGGCTGTTGAACATCACCGAGAAGCCGAATACGCCAACGAAGCTCATCACCACGCGCAGGAGCGTAAGGGCAAGCGGCGAAAGGCCCAGTGGGGCAAAGTCGTCCGGCGCCAGTCCCACACACTCGGCAACCATCCAACCTACGAGGGTCGCCATCACAATAATCGACACAGCATACGAAAGACGCTCGATACCGCTTCGCATGTCGAGCTTAGCGATGTCGAGACCTGCCGTAATGAGCGGAAAGCCAGGAATCACAAAGAGCATGGCGCCGATATAGCCTTCTTGGTGCGACATTGCACCCGGAACAACCTGGGCGAGGCCGAGCAATGCCAGCAAATATGAGATACAGGCCAGTGCGACACCGAGCGTCAAAGCGCTGAACTGACCAAGGCCTTGCTTGAGAATATGGGAGCGGGCAAAGTTGCCGACACCCGCGCCCACGAACGCGCATGCCATCTCAATGGGACCGCCACCAAGTAAAAAGACAAAGGCGCCACAGGCGCAGGCTGCCGCAAGGCCCTGTTGCCAGGGCGCGTAATCAGGTTTTGAACTCTCAACGGTCTTGAGCATCTCGTGATACTCGTGCACCGTGAAGCGACGACCATAGGTCTCGATTTCCTTGAGGAAACTCTCCATCATCCAAATGCGATGGGTGTTGACGCCGGTTGTCGGCAGACTGACGACCTCGTTAAAGCAGTGGCCATCTTCGATGCAAGTACACTCAAACGACAGGAGACTTAAGTCAACATGGATGGTGACACCGAGTACGGCGGCGACTCGATTCATGGTATCGCGTACGCGCCAGGCACCCGTTCCACTCGCGAGCATAAGCATACCGGTGCGGCAGACGATGGATGATTTATCGGTGAGCGGCGCATCGACGGCAAGTTCATCGCCTGCCGTCACGATCTGGTGCCAGTCAGTTTTCATATGGAGCGCGCCGGCACGAACGCCGTGGTGCATGGGGGCTCTCGAAAGCAGCGAGTTAAGGCGCGAAGACTGTGGGGACTCCGTTGATTCGTCCTCAACCTCATCAGTCTCTTCATCGACCAGATCAAAGGAATCAAGCGGCGCTGGCTCGCGACGGTCGATCAGCTCCTCGTCCTCATCATCAAAGTAATTGAACTGATCGAGCATGTCCTCTTCGATTGCGCGCTCGCTCGCATCGTCCATATAGGCGCTCCCTTCCTGCCGACTAACCCCCATCCTAGACAGCGACGGCTAAAGGAAACATAAAAGAGACAACTGTCATGCGAGCCATGCGTGCAATAGCCATTGGGTAGTCATTGGGGACGTTCTTGAATGACTAGTCGTTTAAGAACGTCCCCAACGACTACTCCGGCAACGCCGATGTTTTGGCAACGACAGCGAGCGACGTCCAGGGCGAACAAGTTGGCATGAAAAAGGCAAGGCATAGACCTTCTGGTCATGCCTTGCCTTTTGAATGACAAATTGTCGCCCTGGGCGGCGCGCAGCGTCGGCTGGTCCGCCGTTCGGTAGAACGGCGGAACCAATTAGTACATCTTTGCGCCGGCGGGAATGGAGGCGTCGAGCTGGATCAGGTTGAGGCGCTCCTCGCCCTCCTCCTCGTGGATGGCACTGATGAGCATGCCGCAGCTGGGGATGCCCATCATCTTGCGCGGTGGCAGGTTGGTGATGGCAAGCAGGGTCTTGCCGACCAGGTCCTCGGGCTCATAGTATTCGTGGATGCCGGAGAGGATGGTGCGGTCGGCACCGGTACCGTCGTCGAGCGTAAAGTTCAGCAGCTTCTTGGACTTCTTGACGGCCTCGCATGCCTTGACCTTCACAGCGCGGAAATCGCTCTTGGAGAATGTATCGAAGTCGACGAACTCCTCAAACAGCGGCTCAACGGCGATCTTGGAGTAATCGAGCGTGGGCTTAAGCGACTTAACGAACGGGCTCGCGGCGTTGCCGGCCTCGGCAGCCTTGGCGGCAGCGGCACCGGACTGGAAACCCTTCTCGGGCTTCATGTGCGGGAACAGCAGGACATCGCGGATAGAAGCCTGGTTGGTGAGCAGCATGACCACGCGGTCGATACCGATGCCAATGCCGCCCGCGGGAGGCATACCGTACTCGAGGGCGCGCACGTAGTCCTCGTCATACTCCATGGCCTCATCGTCGCCGCCGGCCTTCTCTGCCATCTGGGCGGCAAAGCGCTCAGCCTGGTCGACCGGGTCGTTGAGCTCGGAGAATGCGTTGGCGTACTCGTGGCCGGCGATGACCAGCTCAAAGCGGTGGGTCAGACGCGGGTCGTCCTCAAAACGCTTGGCGAGCGGGCTGACCTCGATGGGGTAATCGCACACGAAGGTCGGGTTGACGATGGTGTCCTCGCCCAGCTCATCGTAAATCTCGGCGATGATCTTGCCGGCAGTCCACTCGGGCTTGATCTCCAGGCCCTTCTCGCGCGCGGCGGCAGCAAGCTCCTCGACAGGCGTGTCGATGGTGACCTTCTTGCCGAGCACGTCAGAGACAATATCAGTCATGGGGCGGCTTGCCCACTCACCGGACAGATCGATGGTCTGGCCCTGGTACTCGATGACCTCGGGGTTGCCGATGGCCTTGTTGGCAGCCTTGATGACGCCCTGGGCGAGCGCCTTCATGCCCTCGAGATCGGAGAAGGCACGGTAGGCCTCCATCGTGGTGAACTCGGGGTTGTGGGTGAGGTCCATGCCCTCGTTACGGAAGATACGACCGATCTCGAAGACGCGCTCAAAGCCACCGACGATGCAGCGCTTGAGGTGCAGCTCGGTAGCAATGCGCAGGTAGCACTCCTGATCGAGAGCGTTAAAGTGTGTGATGAACGGCTTAGCCGTAGCGCCACCCTGAATGGTCTGCAGGATGGGGGTCTCGACCTCCATGTAGCCGTCGGACTCCATAAAGCGACGGAAGGTGGAGAGGATCTGCGAGCGCTTGCGGAAGGTCTCGCGAACATCGTCGTTGGCGATCAGGTCGACATAGCGCTGACGATAGCGGGTCTCCTTGTCGGAGAGACCGTGGAACTTCTCGGGCAGCGGGCGAACGGCCTTGGAGAGCAGGGTCGCGCTCTTAGGGGCGACGGAGAGCTGGCCGCGCTGAGTGCGCACAACCACACCGGTCACACCCAGGATATCGCCAAGGTCGAGGGCCTTGAGCGTATTCCAGGCTGCCTCGTCCATGTCGTTGATGCGGCAGAACAGCTGAATCTCGGCGGTTGCGTCGCGCACGACGATGAACATGATCTTGCCCTGACCACGCTTGGCGACCACGCGGCCGCCGATCTTCACGACGTCCTCGGTGTCTTCGCCATCGGCAAGATCGGCATACTTAGCCTCGATGTCGGCAACGTAGTCCTCGATCTCGGAGTGCTCGGGATAGGGGTTCTGGCCCGCCTCGAACAGGGTGGCGCGCTTGGCCAGGCGCGTGGCGCGCTCGTCGTTGAGCGTCGATGCCTGCTCGGCGGCGTTCTGGTTCTCTGCCATAAGTTAGCTCCTCAAACTAAAACGCTCCCCAGGATTCGGTCCCAGGGAGCGAAAACATACCTTTACGCGGGACCGTGGTCTAGCGTGCGATCTTGGCGATGGTGTAGACGCGAGTCTTGCCGGAAGGCGTAACGACCTCGACGGAGTCGCCCTCGCCGTGGCCGATGATGGCGTGGCCGACCGGGGACTCGTTGGAGATCTTGTGCTCGAGCGAGTTGGTCTCGGTGGTACCGACGAGCGTGACTTCCATGACCTCACCGTTGGGATCAATCAGCGAAACGGTGGAACCGATGGAGACGGTCAGATCGCCCGTGGTGGCAGCAACCTGAGCGTTGGCGAGAATAGCCTGAATCTCGGCAATGCGAGCAGCATTCTGAGCCTGCTTGTCCTTGGCGGCATCGTACTCGGAGTTCTCCGAAAGGTCGCCAAACGCGCGGGCTTCCTTGATGTCCTCGACGATCTCCTTGGCGTAATCGCCCTCACGCCAAGCGAGCTCCTCGACGAGCTTCTGGCGGCCCTCAGCGGTCAGTACGATCTGGCTTGCGTCCATACGGATATCTCCCCAACTATGATGTAACAATCAACTGTCAACATAACGAAAAAGACCGGCTAGCCTGCGGGCAAGCCGGTCAGGTGCTCACCCCAAAGGGATGGGACTACTCTGCGTCCGCGTCGCCGTCCTCTGCCTTCTTTTTCTTGGCGGCGGCGAGCTGGGCCTCGAGCTCTGCGATCTTCTTGTCCTCCTCGGACTCCTCGACCACAACGTCCTCGGCCTGCTTGGTCTCGTCCTTATCGTCGCCCTCCATACCCTCGCGGATATTCTTGACGGTAGAGCCGAGGGACTTGCCGAGCTTCGGCAGGTTCTTGGGCCCGAAGATAATCAGGACAACGACGAGAATAATGATGAGCTCAGGAGCCCTCAGTCCAAACATGTAGACCTCCACAAAACAGCGAGACAAGCTCGAATGAGTATACCGCGGGTATCGCGGTATCACAACAATAGCTAAAAAAAGGGACCGCAAGAAGCGGTCCCTTCTCATGCTCTGGTCGGGTTGACTGGATTTGAACCAGCGACCCCTGCGTCCCGAACGCAGTGCTCTACCAAACTGAGCCACAACCCGTTAGCTCGACTATAGTAACAAAGTTTTTCGCCACGTGCTAGAGAAATTTTTATTTCTTTGGCGCGTCGATTTGAACCGTGTTGGGAATAAGCTCAGTCGCGCAGGACCACCAGCCATTTTGCTGGGCAGCCCCGGCAAGCCTTTCGGCCGTGGCGGCGGTGTCGCAAATGGCAAACGAGCAGGCACCCGACCCGCACACGTCCACGGCAACGGTTCCCTCCTGTTCGCTCAGCCAGTCGAGAACCGCCTGGATCTGCGGCTCCATCAAAGCAGAAATGACGCCCAAGTTGTTATGGATGAGCGAATACGCCATCTTCGCATCACTCACGCTAAGAGCCGATACAATGGCACCGGACGCAGTCGCGGGCACCGGGGCCTCGTCAAAACGTCGATAGGCCTCAATTGTCGAAACGCTCGCCTCCCGCGGCTTGACCAGCACAACGGGCGTCACAGGAAGCGCGGGGTACTCAGTTGCCAGAACGTCTCCCCCACCCACGTAGAATGCGGGGCTCGTATGCAAAAAGAACGGCACGTCGGCGCCGATGCCACGCGCAATCTCATCCAGCGCAGGATCAGTGCGGTCGATGCCCCACAGCTCAGCCAGGGCAACGATAACCGCCGCGGCATCCGTCGAGGGGCCGCCCAGGCCGGCGCACAGCGGGATGCGCTTCTCAATCGTCACGCACACGTTTGCCTCGCGCCCGAAATGATCGGCCATGGCGACGGCGGCGCGGTAGGCAGTATTCTTTTGCATGGGAAAATCTGATGCCGGAACCGTCTGGACGGTCAACGCCTGCGCCGGCGTGACCGTCACGGTATCGGCTAGGCCGACAGCTGCCATCAGGGAATCGACGTTGTGGTAGCCGCGGGTATCGCGCTCGGTATGAACCCCCAGGTAGAGGTTAATCTTTGCCGGCGCAGTAAGGATGAGGGACCGATCGGTCACCGTTAATGCTCCTCGAGCTGGTTGCCGAGCGGAGTAAAGATGTGCTCGCCGCTCTCGGGGTCGAACAGTTCAACCTGACCGGTAAGGACGTCGATGTACTGGTAGGACTGACGCGACTTGCGGCCGCGGCGCTCGTCAACCTCGACGATAAAGACAGCCGGGTGGACGCTCTTGATGGTACCCATGCGCTCGACAACGCGGGTACGGCCCATGTTGGCCTTCACCTTGACGCGATCGCCCACCATATCGGTCAGCTTCTCGTGGATGTCGTCGACGTAATTGACTTCCATCTCTTCCATGAACAGGGCCTCCAGAAGGTGCAATTCAAAAAGGGGATAATACCCCTAAGATAGACAAAACTCTAATACTATAGCACCCTGTTACAATCCCACGCAAGTAGCTAATTAGGCTACTTACAGATTGTCGGTATCGAGGACAATGGTGAACGGGCCGTCGTTGACCAGGTCGACTTTCATGTCGGCGCCAAAGATGCCGTGCGCCACGTGGTCGACGTCCTGGGCGACGAGCGTCAGAAAGTACTCGTAAAGCTCGTTGGCAACATCGGGCGCGCCAGCATCCGTAAACGACGGACGACGGCCGTGGCGGCAATCGGCAAACAGCGTAAACTGCGACACCACGAGCACCTCGCCGTCGACATCGGCAAGCGCCAAGTTAGTCTTGCCGTTCTCGTCCTCGTTGATACGCAGCCCGCGGAGCTTGCCCCATAGTTTATCGGCCTCGGCACGCGTATCGCCATGGCCCACACCCAGCAATACCAGATAGCCGCGCCCAATGCGGCCCACGCACTCGCCGTCGACCGTCACACCGGCGTTGAGCACGCGCTGCACCACCGCACGCACGGCCTACTCCTCGCCCGTGAGTTTGGCGGACAGGTGCTCGAGTGCATGGAAACGATGGCTGATGGCGTTCTTCTCGTCCGCTGTGAGCTCGGCCATAGTCTTGCCCGGCGTATCGACCGGCAGGAACAGCGGGTCGTAGCCAAAGCCGTGGTCGCCGCGGCCCTCGTGTGCGATAACGCCCTCGCAGGCGCCCTCGCCATAGGTGACCAGGCCGTCTTGGTCGATGAGCGCAACGACACTCATAAAGCGTGCGGTGCGATCCTCGTCTGCCACGCCTTCCAGATTAACGAGAAGTTTGGCATTGTTGGCGGCATCATCGCCGTGTACGCCCGCATAACGCGCGCTATACACACCCGGCTCGCCGTCCAGCGCATCGACGACCAAGCCGGAATCGTCGGCGATGGCCATAAGGCCCGTCTCCTCGACCGCAGCCTGCGCCTTGATGATGGCGTTCTCCAAAAACGTCGTGCCGTTTTCCTCGGGGTCCTCAAAATCGCCCAGCTGGCCGAGCGCCACAAAGCGCACCTCGGGCATGACCTTGCCCAAAATGGCCTCGATCTCGGTGAGCTTATGGGCGTTACCCGTGGCCACAACAATGGTCGCCGCCGGGTCGAGGGTGTCGATGTCAATCTTCTCAAGTGCCATAGCTGGCCTCCTTGTCTCTTATAGCAATGCCGTGTAGAGGACGACGAGGGCCTCGGCCTCTCCCCTCTCAATCAACGGCAGTCTTATACTTCGGCGTTTTCGCAGATTAAACCTGCCAAAATCAACATCACCTTTTGGCAGGTTAGGCGAGGGCTTGACGCTGAAGCTCGATGAGCTCGGCGATGCCCTTGTCGCCCAGATCGAGCAGGGCGTTGAGACGCTTGCGGTCGAAGGGCGCCTGCTCGCCGGTACCCTGGAGCTCGATCATCTCGCCAGAGTCGGTGGCGACGAGGTTCATGTCGACCTCGGCGTGGCTGTCCTCG
Organism: Collinsella sp. LCP21S3_C7; assembly: GCF_052118485.1. Taxonomy (NCBI): domain Bacteria; kingdom Bacillati; phylum Actinomycetota; class Coriobacteriia; order Coriobacteriales; family Coriobacteriaceae; genus Collinsella; species Collinsella sp. LCP21S3_C7. The sequence continues at coordinate 128,184 of NZ_JBQKHC010000002.1, forward strand.
GAATAATCCAAGTCGAGCAGGGTGTTGCCGTCGACGACGCCCATGGAAATAGCGGCAACCTGACCGGTAAGCGGAATGCGCTCGAGCTTGCCCGCCTCGACCCACATGGCAAGGGCGTCGTGCAGCGCCACCCAGGCGCCGGTGATGCTCGCCGTACGCGTGCCGCCATCGGCCTGGATCACATCGCAGTCAACGGTAACGGTGTACTCGCCGAGCGCCTTCATGTTGACGACGGTGCGCAGGCTGCGGCCGATCAAGCGCTCGATCTCCATGGAACGGCCCTTGCGGTTGGCATGTTCGCGCTTGCAGCGCTTGCCGGTCGACGCCGGCAGCATCGCATATTCCGCCGTTACCCAACCGGCCTTGGCGCCCTTGCGCCAGCCCGGAACGCCCTCCTCGATGGTGGCGGCGCACAGCACGCGCGTGTCGCCAAACTCTGCCAGGCACGAGCCGTGGGCGTGCTTCATGACGCCGCGGGTGAGCTTAACGGGACGCAGCTCGTTTGCGGCGCGGCCGTTGGCGCGGTTGACCTGCATATATTCCATGGAACTATCCTTTCGGCAAAAGATGTGGCGAAGACTCCGGCGACATTGCGTGCCTAACCGAGTTCGTCGATATCGACATGCTCGATGCTTTTGAGCGGCTGGCCAAAGATAAAGCTGCCCGCCACCGCAAACTCGGCAATGTTGTCGGACGTGGTGGCAAAGCGATGCTGCGGCTCGGCGGTGTTGCCCGCCAGCTGCTCACGGCGCGTGAGGATATCGGTCAGCTCGCGAGTGGTCTCCTCGGCGGAGCTCACCACGCGCACCCCGGGCCCCAACGCATGACGGATGGGGCCCACCAGCAGCGGAAAGTGCGTACAGCCGAGCACCACGGTATCGATGCCACGATCGTGCAGTGGCTCGACTGTGGCGTTGACCAGCGCGCGAACGGCTGGCGTATCAAAAATATCCTCGTTCTCGAGCCACTGCTCCTGCAGATGCGCGCCCGAGGCGAGCTCGTGCTCGACAACCTCGACAAAGCTCGAGGCAGGGCAGCCATACACGTCCACGCCGGCATCCAAGTCCTGGATGGCGCGCGTGTAGGCGCCCGAGCGGATGGTGAGGTTGGTGGCGAGCACGCCCACACGGCGCGTGCGGGTGCTGTTGATGGCGGCACGCGCGCCCGGCGCGATTACGCCAATCACGGGGACATCGAGCACCTGCTGAGCCAGGCGAAGCGCCGCTGCCGTCGCCGTATTGCAGGCGATGACCATGATCTTGACGTCGTGTCTCGAAAGCCAGCGCCCCGCCTGTAGCGCAAACGAGCGCACCTCGTCCTCGGTGCGGGTGCCGTAAGGGCAGCGCTTGGTATCGCCAAAGTAGTAGACGGACTCGTGCGGAAGCGCCGTCGCAATCGCGCGCGCAACCGTCAAGCCGCCTAGGCCCGAGTCGAACACGCCGATGGGGCGCGTATCACCGGCCAGATTCTCGATATCGGACATTACCTCACCAGATTCTCTCTCGAAAAGATATGGCCAAGCGTAACGGCACTGCGCTATGAACGGGCCGCGACGAGCAGCTCCGCCGTCGCCGCCCAGCCGTCAACGATCCTGCCGCGCGTGACAAAGGCGTTATCGCAGGACGCAAGAAACTCGGACGCGCCGGCGCTGGTCAGACCGTTCTCGACCAGGCAGAACGTGCCCACGTGGTCGGCCATGTAGAAATCAGACTCGGAATCGCCGAGTGCCAGCGTCTCGTCGCGCTCGATGCCCAGATGCTCGCAGAAACGCGCGACCGCCACGCCCTTGTCGAGACCCGACGGATTGATGTTAAAGGCACGACCGTCCTCGACGCGATCGAGCTCGAGGGTCGTCGGCTTGGACAGATGAGTCAAGTGGCCGTTGCAGGCCCAGACCAGACCGCAGCCGGCCTCGTCGAGGATGGCCTGCGCCTCGTCATCGGGAATATCGCCGCGCATGCCGACGGTGACCTCGCGGTACTTATAGCCAGTCGACATGTCGTTGTGGTACTCGATCTTGTGCGGCCAGCGAGCGAGAATCTTCTCGCACACGCCGGTCTGCTCAATCACCTGGTGCGGCGTAAGGCCGCAGGCGGGGTCGTAAGGCATGTCGCCGGTCAGATACTCCCAGTCGTTGGCCTTGAGGTCGTACATGACCAGGCCACCCATCTCGCCAATGTAGGAGTTGAGGCCGAGCACGCGGGCATCTTCGTGGATCATGGTGCGGTTGCGACCCGAGGTGGGAATTACCTGGATGCCAGCGCGGGCAAGCGCCACGACGGCCTCGACGAGCTTGGTCGAGGGATTGCCGTCGTTGTCGCGCAGCACGCACGAGCCGGGCGCGAGCATCGTGGCGTCCAGATCGGTGAAGACGTACTTGACCTTGGCAAGGCGCTCGCGCATCTCGCCCGAAAGCTCGGCAACGGTCGGCAGGGTGTTGTGGGACATGGTCACTCCATTTATTACGTAGAAAAGGCTTAATCTTGGTACCGCGTTTTCCCTAAGGTGAACACGCTTGAGAGACACTGCATCATCGGGCGTCGAGAATCCGCAAACGCCATCCTAAAGGCAGCAGCGCTTAGGCGTCGTACGCCGCAAGGATGCGCTTGAGAACCGAGCCATCACGCTCGCAGGGCTCGGGTCCGTTCTTGCGCAGCATGCACTCCTCCTCGCCCTTGCCGGTCACGATAACCACAGCGGGGCGGTCGGTCTCGCGCACCGCCGTCTCGATAGCGGCGGCACGGTCGCACACGATCTGCCAGCTATCGTTTCCCTGCGCCTGGACATTGCGCGCAATCTCGGCGCAGATGTCCTCGACGTCCTCGGGGCCCGGGTCATCCTCGGTAATCACGATGCGATCGGCGTACTTGCCGGCAGCGATACCCATCGTAGTACGGCGATCGACACCCTTGCCTCCCGTTGCACCAAAGACAACCGCCAGCTCGCGCTCGGGATAGTTCTCGCGCAGGTCGCGCAAAAGCGTCTCGAGGCTCATGCCGTTGTGCGCATAGTCAACGACGCCCAAAATCTTGCCCGATGCAGACGGATAGAGCTCCATGCGACCGGGAACAAAGACGCCCTCAAAGCCATGGACGATGCCCTCTTCGGAAATGCCGAGGGCCTCGGCGCAGGCAATAGCGGCAAGCGCATTGGACACGTTGAACTTGACGGGCGTGGGGATCACGATGTCACGCGTAAAGCGCGGCGTGCGGACCGTGGCGATCACGCCGCAATCGCCGTTGCGAATGGCCAACGCACGCACGTCGGCGCGTCCATCGGTCAGCGAGAACGTCACCGTGCGCTCGCAGCGGGACGCCGCCTCGAGCACGCGTTCGACGTGGTCCATATCGAGGTTGACCACGGCAAAGCGGCTCTGCGAAAAAATCTTGAGCTTGCTGGCAAAATAATCCTCGAGCGTGGGGTGCTCGATCGGCGAGATATGGTCCTCACCGATATTGGTAAAGGCGCCCACTTCAAAGTCAATCTTGCCCGTACGCTCGTATTTGAGGCCCTGGCTCGACGCCTCCATGACCAGCCACGGAGCGCCCGCCTCGGCGGCATGTGCGATACGCGACTGCAAAAGGAAGGACTCGGGGGTCGTTAGCTTAGAAGGACCGGCCTCGATACCGTCATCGAACTCGATACCCGTGTTAAGGGCTGGTCGATGACGGCCCGTGAGCTTAGCCTCGTTGGCAAGAATGCCACGCAGATAAAAGCTGCAGGTCGACTTGCCCTTGGTGCCCGTAAAAGCGCAGACCTTCACCTTGCCCGAGGGATGACCGTAATAGGCGTCCGCCACCACAGCGAGCGTACGGCGGATATCGTTGACGATCACAGCGGGAATATCGACGTCGTAATCGACCTCGGACACGTACGCCACGGCGCCTTCGGCAATCGCCGAGACCAGATACTCGGGCTTGAACGCACGGCCCTTGCAGACAAACAATGTGCCCGGACGTACCTGGCGCGAGTCGTCGGTCGCAAACTCGATGCGCTGGTCGCAAAGAGTATCCGGCTTGGAAACAACAAGGGCCTCGGCCTCGAGCAGCTCCACATAGCGCATCAAAGCCAGCTTCTCCTTCGTCGTACCCGACATATAACGACCTTTCTCGCTAAACCTAACCTTAAAAGAGCAAAAACCGTCCCAGATGAATCCGGTCGCGCCCCTGTATTATCAACCATCCTAATATGCCACCTGACCTTGCGAGTGTCTCAGCACCCTAAAAACTTGCAAGGACCAGCGCACGGTTAATTCGAAATAACAAAACCCCCGCCCTACAAATGCGCGCGATGCGGGGATGACCAGTGAGTTTGTCATGCTCTACAAGGACACGTCGCTGTTTTCGAGCGTCGGCGTCATGGAACTCACGCTGTTCTCCAAAAACCTCACGACCACCACGGGCAACATCACACCCTACATTTGCGCCGCACCCTACTATCTGGTTGTGACGATTCCGCTCATCCACGTCGTCACCAAGGTAGGGCACCGCCTTGCCAAGCGCGGCAAGCGCCAGCCCCTCTCGCGCTCTCGCACACAGCAATCGTCGTAGTCGCGGCCCGCCGCTTCGCCCAACGTGCGGGCCGTGGTTTTTCGGTCCCCTCGGCGCTTATGCCCCATCACGAAGCAAAAGATTGGCATGATAGTAAGGATTGATTGATATCGACTGCTGCAAACCTTGCGGCAGCGCACCTAAGCCGTCAGCAGAAAGGATCTTGCATGTGCGGTTTTGTCGGTTTTACCGGTACAGATGAACAGAGTGAGCTGGTTCTCACGGCCATGATGAATCGCATCATCCATCGCGGGCCGGATATGGGTGGCCAGCACATCGTCGATGACGTCGCCCTCGGCTTCCGCCGTCTTTCGATTCTCGACCTTTCCGAGGCTGGCGCTCAGCCCATGTCGAGCGATGACGGCAAGGTCACCATCGTCTTCAACGGCGAGATCTACAATTTCCAGGAGCTTCGCGCCGAGCTCGAGGCTGCCGGCTACGTCTTCCACTGCAACGCCGACACCGAGGTCCTGGTGCACGGCTACGAGGAGTGGGGCGAGGACCTGGTCAACCGCCTGCGCGGCATGTATGCGTTCGTGATTCACGACCAGAACAGGAACAAGCTCTTCGGCGCCCGTGACATCTTTGGCATCAAGCCGTTCTATTACTACCGGGCCTCCGACGGCTCGCTGCTGTTTGGCTCCGAGATCAAAAGCTTCCTGGACCACCCCAAGTTTGAGAAGGCTGTCAACCGCGACGCGCTGCGTCCCTACCTCACGCTACAGTTCCCTGCCACGGAGGAGACGTTCTTTAAGGGCGTGTTCAAGCTTGCCCCCGCGCATTGCTTTACGTACGACCTTACGACCAACACTATGGACATCAAGCGCTACTGGAGCTGCGACTTTACCGATGACAACTCCAAGAGCTTCGAGGAGTACGTGGACGAGTGCGACAAGGTCGTGCACGAGAGCGTTGCCGCGCACCGCATCGCCGATGTTAAAGTTGGCTCGTTCCTCTCCGGCGGCGTCGACTCCAGCTACATTGCCGCCTGCCTCATGCCCGACACCACGTATTCCGTCGGCTTTGACTACAAGAACTTCAACGAGACTAACTACGCCGCCGAGCTTTCCGACAAGCTTGGCATTAAGAACGTGCGCAAGATGATCACCGCCGACGAGTTCTTCGACGCACTACCCGATATCCAGTACCACATGGACGAGCCGCAATCGAACCTCTCCAGCGTACCGCTGTACTATCTGGCACAGATGGCCGCCGAGGAAGTTACCGTCGTCCTTTCGGGCGAGGGCGCCGACGAGCTGTTTGCCGGGTACGAGTGGTACGAGGACACCCCCGAGATGCGATCCTTCAAGAAACGCGTGCCGCTCGGCGTGCGCCGTGCCCTGGGCTCGCTCGTTCAGCATCTCCCCTACTTTAAGGGTCACAACTTCCTGACCAAGTGCGCCGAGGTCCCCGAGCGCTGGTACGTGGGCCAGGCAAAGGTGTTCGACCCGTCCGAGGTTGACGAGGTTCTCAAGCCAGCTTACGACACCGGCAAGAACGCCTCCGAAATGTGCGCAGAGTACTACAAGCAGGTCCCCAACTGCTGCGAGCTCTCTAAGAAACAATACCTGGATATGAACATGTGGCTTCCGGGCGACATCCTGCTCAAGGCAGACAAGATGTGCATGGCGCACTCCCTGGAGCTCCGCGTTCCGTTCCTGGACAAAAAGGTCATGGAGTTCGCCGAGCATATTCCCGCCAACTACCGTGTCAACGAAAAGGGCTGCAAGCTTGTCCTGCGCCACGCCGCCAATCGCACGCTGCCCGATGAGTGGGCAACGCGCAAGAAGGTTGGCTTCCCGGTGCCAGTTAAGTTCTGGCTGCGCGAGCAGAAATACTACGACTACGTCAAGGAGTACTTCACCGCACCGTGGGCTGCCGATTTCTTTGACACCGATGCGCTCATGAAGCTGCTCGACGATCACTTTGAGGGCCGCGCGCTCAACCAGCGCAAGATCTATACCACGCTGACGTTCCTCATTTGGTACAAGCGCTTCTTTATCGACGAGAACAAGGGCACCGAAGTCTCCGCTTAGATTTCGTTATGAATTAGCGGTGAACCCCGCAGGGTTTCCGCTATACTCAATTCCCGCGGGCGATTGGCGCAACGGTTAGCGCAGGTGCTTTACACGCACAAGGCTGGGGGTTCGAATCCCTCATCGCCCACCACTTGATTGAAAAGGCTCCCAGCGATGGGGGCCTTTCCCTTTTGGGCCCAGTGCAGAGGGATTCGAACCCGCAAGGGTGCGGAGCTGAGGAAACGCGAAGCGGTCGGCGCTCGGTGCTGATTGGAATGTTCCTCTACGGCCTGGGCTTTCTGATGGAGGGTGCGCTACCGTGGTTCGCGCCGGTTCTGCTGGCCCAGGTTGTCTGGGGTTGCGGTGATACCTTCATCACCGGCGCTCTGGAGGCGTGGATTGCCTCGGAGGAAGAGGACAAACCCATAGACAAGGTGTTCCTGCGGGGCAGTCAAATGGGGCAAATCGGCGGCGTTCTGGGCGTGGTGCTGGGCACACTGCTGGGAAACATAAACCTGCAAATGCCTGTCATCTTGGGGGGCAGTTTGTGCTTGTTGTTGGGGCTGGTGATGGTTCGCATCATGCCAGAAACCAACTTCTCCCCTGCTATTGAGGAACGGCAGGGCTTGCTTAAAGACTTTGTCTGCCTGTTCAAGCTCAACCTGGGCTTTGTGAAAGGCGCACCTGTGTTGCTGGCGCTCTTAGCAATCACACTATGCGGGGGACTTGCCAGTGAAGGCTTTGACCGGCTCTCCACCGCTCATTTTCTGGATGACACGGTAATACCCGTTATCGGGCCGCTGAACAGCGTCACTTGGTTCGGTGTTATCAGTCTTATCGGCAACGGCTTAAGTATTCTGGCTTCTCAGTTGCTCATCGCCCGCATGGAGAAAAAAGGGACTGTCAGCCGAACCAGTGTGGTCATGTCCACCAGTGCCGGGTATATCCTGTGCCTGGTTCTCTTCGCGGTGGGGCGGAGCTTTTGGTTCATGTTGTTGGTGTTCCTGCTGGCGGGGCTTATGCGCACCATCAAGGAGCCTGTGCTGGCCGCCTGGATGAACGACCATGTGGATGAGAAAATGCGCGCCACAGTCTTTTCCACCAGCGGACAGCTGGACTCTTTCGGGCAGATCATCGGCGGGCCTATTGTGGGGCTGGTAGCCCAGCAGGTGTCCATACCCTGGGGGCTGGTCTGTACCGCTTTCCTGCTGTTGCCCGCGCTGTTCTTAGTGCCGGTGGCGGGAAAGAAGCGGGATTGATATGGCATAGTTAAGTTTACTGACGAGCGGGAGATTACTTCCGCTCGTCTTCATTTAGTAGCGCAAAATTTGAGGACTCTTTATTTCCTTATTCGGTATAGCGGAGGCGGCTGTCAATTCGACATAATTTTCTTGTGATACTTTACCGTACATGAGCATTTGCACACGGCCTATCCCAGCCATGGTAAATCGATAGCAAAACGGGCTCCAGTTCGCCCAATCGTGCGCCAAACGGCACGTGACGGTCTGGAACCCGCTTCAAATTGCTCTATGCCTGATGACGCTAAGCTAAAACACCCGCCAGGATCTCGATTAGGCTGTCCACATCGGCTTCCTCGCACACGAGCGGCGGCAAGAAGCGCAGTGTATGTGCACCTGTAGCGTTAATCACGGCACCAGCCACCAACGCGCGAGCCACAACGTCGTGCGCATCACCCGCAGCATCGTCCAAATCGCAGCCGAGCATTAGGCCGCGACCACGCACCTCGGTAACATGCGGCAGCTTGGCGAGCCTTGCCTCCATATAGGCACCCACCTTGGCGGCATGGTCTGCGTAGTCACCGCGCACAAGCGCGGAGAGCGTCGCGGCACACGCCGCGATGGCCAAGCAGCTGCCGCCGAAGGTCGAACCATGGTCGCCGGGCTTAAAGATGTCAGCGATTTCCTTCTTTGCCACCACGGCACCCATGGGCACGCCGTCGGCGATGCCCTTGGCAAGACTCATGATATCGGGCTCCACACCATAAGTCTGGAACGCGAACGGCTTGCCGGAGCGGAAAATACCACACTGGACCTCATCGGCGATAAGCACGGCACCCACCTCGTGTGCCAAGTCGCGCGCCGCCGCCATAAACTCCTCGGTCATGGGATGCACACCGCTTTCGCCCTGGATCGGCTCGAGCATCACAGCGCAAATCTCGCTTCCCAGCTGCTTAAAAATTGCACGCAGTTCATCTACATCGTTGGGTGTGCATGCCACAAAGCCACCCGGCAGCGGGCGGAAACTGTCCTGCAGCCAATCCTGCATGGTCGCGGCAATGGTCTCGAGCGTACGACCATGAAATCCGCCGCGCATACACACGATGGTGTTGCCACCGTTGCCGGCACGTTGGGCATACAGACGCGCGAGCTTCATAGAGCCCTCGTTGGCCTCGGCACCGGAATTGGCAAAGAACGTCTCCCACACCTGCTCGCCCGCAGCCGGAGCGCCAAGCGCCGCCGCCGTGGTCTCGTCGCCAGCGGCAATCGCGTCGGCAAGCACGCGCGCACCGTCCGCATCGTCGTTGGCGAGCTTGGACAGCAACGCCGCGACCTGGCCGCGCTGCTCAATGTAGAAGTAGTTGGAGACATGAAGGAGCTTCTTGGCCTGGGCCTCGAGCGCCGAGAGCACCGCCGGGTTGCCGTGGCCTAGGCTGCATACGCCAATACCTGCAAGAAAGTCGAGATATTCGCGACCGTCGTCGCCGGTGAGCTTCATGCCGTGGCCCTCGACAAACTCGACCGGCGAGCGGCCAAAGGTTTGCATAACGTAGTGGGATTCGAGCGATTGTTGAGCTGCAAGTGACATGAGATGCCTTTCGTTAAGCGCCAGGTGGCGCGGACTGTGGGTGTAACGGTGTGACGATTTCTAACCAGCTAGACCGTCTGGAGCTTCTCGACCTCGTCGAGGTTCTCGGTCAGGCGCGCCGCAAAGGTCGAAAGCGGGTGCGGGTGCGTATCAAATTCGTAGGCCGTCTCGGTAGAGTGGATCACGGTGCCGACGCCGGCATCGGTCAGCAGCTCCAGGAGCAGCGAATGCGGCGTGGTACCGTTAATGATGTGAGCGCGAAATACGCCGCCGACAAGCGCATCGACGGCTGCGCGCAGTTTGGGAATCATGCCCTTATCGACCTCGCCACCGTAGAGCATCTCATTAACCTCGTCGAGCGTTAGGTTGGAGATGAGCGAGTCTTTATCGCTAAAGTCCTTGTACAGGCCGTCGACGTCGGTCAAAAAGATCGCCTTGTGCGCGTGGAGCGCCGCCGCAACGGCACCGGCGGCGGTGTCGGCGTTGATATTGAAGAAGCCACCGTCCTCCCCCGCCGCGACGGTAGCGATGACGGGAATATACTCGCTATCGAGCAAGTTCTCGATGTAGTCGGTGTTGACATGCGTCACTTTGCCCACGCGTCCGAGCTCGGGGTCGAGCGGCTCGGCGATGAGCGTGCCGGCGTCGCTGCCCGATACGCCCACGGCCAAGTTACCGTGGTGGTTGATTGCCGCCACCAGCTCTTGGTTAACCTTGCCGCCCAGCACCTCGCGCACGATATCCATGGTCGCCGGCGTGGTCACGCGCTGGCCGTTCTTAAACTCGACGGGCATATCGTAATGGCTCAGCGCCTCGTTGATGGCTTTACCGCCGCCATGCACGATGACGGGGCGCATGCCGATAATCTTGAGCAAAACGATGTCGCTCATCACGTCGCGACGCAGTTGCTCGTCTACCATGGCGGCCCCGCCATACTTGATAACGACCGTCTTGCCGGTCAGGTTTTTAATCCACGGCAGCGCTTCGAACAGCAGCTGCGCAGTTGCTTCGTTGGATTCGCTCGAACGACAATCGCGTGCGAATTTCATAATCTGCCTCGTCTTTCGTATCGTTATCGCGCTGTGCTCCGCTGCCCGCAATCGCGGCGAGATGCACAGCGTGCCTGGAGTCTAGGAGCGGTAGTCACCATTGATTGAGATGTACTCGTGCGTGAGGTCACAGGTCCACACGGTCGTTGCCGCGTCGCCTGCGCCCAGGTCGGCCGAAATCACGATCTCGGGCGCCTCAAAACGTCGCAGGGCCTCGTCCTCGTCAAAAGGAACAGTCAGGCCATCGCGGCAGACGGGCATGCCCATCATGTCGATGGAAACGTCTTCCTGATTAAACTTTACGCCGCACTTGCCGAGCGCCATGGCAACGCGACCCCAATTGCAGTCGTGGCCAGCGATGCAGGTCTTGACGAGCGGCGAGTTGGCGACGGCACGGGCGGCGATATCGGCTTCCTCGTCGTTGGCGGCGCCGGTGACGTTAACCGTCACGAGCTTTGACGCACCCTCGCCATCGGCCGCGATGTTACGCGCCAGGCTCTCGCACACCTCGTGCACGGCAAAGGCCAGCTCGTCAAAGGCGTCAGTGCCCTCGACGATGGCCTCGGCATCCGCGGCGGCAGCGGCAGAAGCCAGCATGATACAGGTGTCGTTGGTCGAGGTATCGGAATCGACCGTCACTTTATTAAAGGTCTGTTTAACGGTCGAGAGCAGTAGGGTGTGGAGCGCCGCCGACTCGACGGGGGCATCGGTAGTAATGACCGCGATCATGGTGGCCATATTGGGCATGATCATGCCCGATCCCTTGCACATGCCGCCCACCGTATAGGTATTGCCTGCGTGCCCCGCGGCCTCGCTGCTGTAGCGAACGGCATACTCCTTGGAATGCGTATCGGTCGTCATGATGGCACGGGCTGCATCGGCGCCGCCATGGGCAGAGAGTGCCTCGTAGGCGGACGGAATTGCCGTCTCAAACGTGTCGATCGGCAGAATCTGTCCGATCACGCCCGTGGAGGCAACTAAAATCTGTTGGGGTTCACAGCCAATGACCTGCGAGGCGATATTGCACGTCTCGCGCGCACAGGCAAGGCCGGTCTCGCCCGTGGCGGCGTTCGCGTTGCCGGAGTTGATTGAAACACCGGCGATGATGCCATAGCCCTTGTCCGTACCGCCCAGGTTGGCACGGCTCACCTGCACGGGCGCCGCACAAAAGCGGTTAGTCGTAAACACGCCGGCCCCGGGACAGGGTTTATCGGGCACAACGAGCGCGTAATCCAGGCGCTCGGGATTCTTGCGGAATCCGGCATGGATGCCCGCCGCCTTAAAGCCGGCTGCCGCCGTTACGCCGCCCTCTACGGCACGAATCTTGATATCGAACTGCTCAGCATTCATCGTCTTTACGACTCCTTATGTCAAACAAAAAATGGGCATCGGTTGGTGCGCCATGCCAGCCACAATCATGAGACCAGCTTAAAAGTGGCGCCAAACTCGATACCCGACTACCAAATCGTTAATAATCGAATGTGCTACACCGGGCACGCCACTGTGGGCAAGCCTCGTCGCTCGTCAAAACCAAAGACGATGTTGGCGCACTGGACCGCCTGGCCCGCAGCGCCCTTGCACAAATTGTCGATGGCGCCCGTCGCCACCAGCACGCCCGCACGCTTGTTGAGTGCAAGGCCGATCTGGGCGGCATTGGTACCGACAACCGAAGCCGTCTTGGGTTGCTGGCCGGCATCGAGCACGCGCACAAAGGTACGACCGGCGTAGAACTTCTTGTAATGGTCGACGGCATCCTCAAGAGTCAGCGCTTCGAGAGCCTGCGTTGCGAGCGGCAGCGTCACCGTAGAGAGCAGGCCGCGCTTGAGCGGTGCCAGGTGCGGAGTAAAGACGACGCGATCGGTAAGGCCCAGAATTTGCTCGATTTCTGGCGTATGGCGATGTTTTCCTACGCCATAGGCCTCCAGATTCTCGTCCGCGCTGCAAAAATGGGTGCGGGTGTTGCACGACTTACCGGCACCCGTCACGCCACTGATGGCGTCGACGACTACGGGGCCGCTCTGGGCCACCCAGCCCGCACGCACGGCAGGCGCGGCAGCAAGACTCGTTGCGGTGGGATAGCAACCGGCGCAGGCGACCAGTACGGGCTTGCCGTCGGCGTGGTCGGATGCAGCGGTCTCTAAGTCCTGGCAGAACAACTCGGGCAGACCGAAGGCACGTGTCTTGAGCAACTCGGGGCTCGTGTGCTCGGCGGCATACCATGTCTCAAAGACGGACGCGTCGCTCAGACGGTAATCGGCCGAAAGATCAAAGCAAGAGACACCCGATGCAAGCAGAGCGGGCACCTGTGCCATGGCAGCCGTGTGCGGCACGGCGAGAAAAACCGCATCGCAGCTCTTGAGTTCAGGGGCGTCATGCGTGGTGAAAACCAGATCGCTCACGCCAGCAAAGCTCGGATACACCGCGGACAGCAGCTGGCCGGCATCGGCGTTGGACGTAATGGCAACAAGTTCAAACTCGGGATGGCCGAGCACGAGGCGAATAAGCTCGGCGCCGGCATATCCAGCCGCGCCGACGATTCCAACCTTTAAAGACATATCGGACTCCTTGTCTGCGGTCTTATGCGTCATTGCGCATTCCGCAGCCGTCGTTATGAGGTAGGTTGAAACTTTAGCACCCAAGAATGCATATTTACGCAAATAATTTGTGTCTTCATGCATTGAAACATACCCGACACATTCGCTTGAAGGAATTGACAAAAAAGCGAGCTCTGCATTAGCCGCAGCGCATCATACTGCTGGCCAATGCGGAGCCCACCTTATACGGAATACCAAACTTAAGGGTCGCCCAGAGCAGCCTAGAGCTCGACCGGAACCCATTCGTCGTGATTGCAGATAAAAGCCTCGGGGTCCTCGACGCTAAAGAAGACGAGCGTGGGATCGTTAGGCCCCTCATAGTGCTCGCTCAAGCGCTCAAGATGCTTCCACCCGGCCTCACGCATTTCATCCGAAGCCCGGTCGTCCAGACCCGCACGTCCGCGCAGGATCAACCAACCATGGCCCGGCCACCAACTCGTGGCCTCAAAGCGCTGGTTTTGCAGCAGCTCTTGCCACACATCTTTGGTGCGCGCCGTTACAAACCACAGCTTGCCGTCCTGAATCTGCGTAAACGAGAACGGACGCACATGCGGCTGCCCGTCCACGCTCGTCGCTAGGTACCACGCCGGCACCGACGTCAGATACTCCAGCACCGTATTCAATCCGTTCACGTTTCCTCCTGTCATCTGACCAGTCTTTTGGAATGGCAGCTAATTTGGGAAATTAAAGCTCGAGGAGCTCTTCGCTGCCGTCGATATCGCAGAACCGCGCGGCGATGTTGCGGACCGAGAAGAACGCAAGGCGACCATCGTTGGCACTATCGTGTTGCTCGCCAATGCCCACCATGTGCTTAAAGCCCGTCTGGCGCACCTTGTCACTCACGAATGCATCGTCCTCGAGTGCGGCCTCGCCAGTTAACACGATCCAGCACTCCCCCGGCTTCCAGCCCGATACCTCAAACTTGGGATTCTTGCTCAACTCCGCCCACACGTCCTTGTCGCGCGACGTGCAAAACCACAGCTTGTCGTTATCGACCATGGCAAACGAAAACGGCCTCACGCGGGGCTGATACCCGTCGTTTGCATCGGTCGTGGCAAGATACCACGCCGGAATGCGCCTGAGATACGAGCAGACGCGCTCGAGCTGAGCCGTGCGATCGATGTCGGTCATAGAGACCCCTTTCTTGCGCTCGAATCGAGCTTAGACGAGCTGAAGATTGATAACGACAACGCATGCCACCAGCAGCGCCATCGCCACCGCGGCCAGTGCATCCCCGCGGCCAAACGTAAGCGCATGCAGACGCGTGCGTCCCCGCTCGCCGTGATAGCAGCGCGCATCCATGGCGGCCGAAAGCGTCTCGGCATGACGGAACACGCCAGTAAACAGCGGAATCGCCACACTGCCGAGCATGCGCACGCCACCGAGCGGACCGCCCGTCACGCGCGCGCCACGGCTTGCCTGTGCATCGGCCGTCTGTTTCATCTCGGTGGCAAATTGTGGCATAAACCGCAGTGCGATACCCATAATCATGCCGAGCTCGTGCGCCGGAAGCCCCACGCGCGCGAATGGTGCGAGCAGGCGCTCAAAACCCGCGGTGAGGTCGAGCGTCGGCGTGGTGAGCGTAATGGCGCTCATGCCGGCCATCATCATCGTCAGGCGACACGCCATAAACGTCGCAGAACGCAGCGAGCCCTCGCTCACCTGCAAAAAGCCAAACTGCCACAGGATGCGGCCACTCTGATCGGAAAACAGGTTGAGCACCGCGACCACCACGACAATCGCCAGCAGTGGTGCCATCGACGATAGGACCCGACGCAACGGAACCCGGGCCGCGACATAGACCAGCACGACAAAAATTGCGATCGGAACCAGCCCGCGGAAGCTGCCGACGGTGAGCGCAGTGATCAGAAATGCGAAACCTAGGAGCAACTTAGTGCGCGGATCCAGGCGATGCACTGCGCTTTCCCCCGGATAGTAGCTGCCAAATGAGAATGCCTCCATTAGCAGCCCTCCTCTTGCGTGGCCATCTTGGAACCAGCCTGACTCGACGCCCTCAAAGGTCCGTCCGCGCAGCCTAGCAGCATGCCGGCCAACTCGTCGGCCAGCGACTCAACCGTATAAAGCTTGTCGCAGCGGAGCGGCACACCGGCTTGCACGAGCGACAATGCCATGCGCTGCGCAGCGGGAACGCCCAAACCGATCGATTTGAGCTCGTTCGCGTGCGCAAAAACCTGTGCGGGCGTTCCATCGGCAAACACCGCGCCCTCGTTCATCACAACGATACGGTCACAACAATTTGCCAGGTCATCCATGCTGTGCGAAACCATGACAACGGTCAGGCCCTCACGATGGAGCCGATCGATGAGCTCCAGGAAATCCCTGCGCGCAGCCGGATCGAGCCCCGCCATGGGCTCGTCGAGCACCAGGACCTCGGGCTCCATGGCGAGCACGCCGGCAAACGCCACGCGGCGCCGCTGACCGCCCGAAAGCTCAAAGGGGCTCTTGTCGCCTATCGCGGCAAGGTCGAGGCCCACGCGCGCAAGCGATGTTGCGACACGGCGAACAACCTCGTCTTGCGGCAGGCCAAGGTTGCGCGGGCCAAACGCCACGTCCTGCGCCACGGTCTCGGCAAATAGCTGGCGCTCAGGATACTGAAACACCACGCCGACCTTGGCCTTAACCGCGGCGGCGCCTTTCTTGCTTGATAGGTCGAGCCCCAGTGCGCAAACGCTCCCCTCCTGTGGACGAATCAGCCCGTTGAGATGCTGAACCAGCGTTGATTTACCCGAGCCGGTATGACCCGCCAGGCCCAGAAACTCGCCGCGACACACCGTCAGCGAAACATCACGTAGCGCCCAGGGGCTGTTTGGATCGTTGCCCCAAAGAGCCTGTTTGCCCGATGCGCCCACAGTGGTCGAGCGCTTGCGCCATCGACGGCGCTCGTGGGCGCTCAGCGAGTAACTATGCGAGAGGTGCGAAATCTCGATGACGGGTTCCGACGCGACCATCCCACCGGCCGCAGAGGATGCATGGTCAAGCACACGAGAATCGGATGCAGAGGGCCGCCCAGCGACGTCCGCCCCGCTCCGCTCAGCATAAACCTGTGCAATCTCGGCGACCATATCCGACTCACGCACCTGCGCGCAAACGGGTACGCCCTTCTCGCGGAGTGCCCTACCTAGACAGCACGACGCCGGCATATCCAGGTTGAGCTGGGCAAGTTCGTCCGCCCGCGTCAAGATTTCCTCGGGCGCACCGAGCATGGCAACGCGCCCCGCCCGAAACACCGCGACACGATCGGCCTCGGCGGCCTCTTCCATAACGTGCGTAATCATCACGATGGTCATGCCGCGATCGCGCAACGCGCGGCAAACCTTCATGAGGCCCTTACGTCCACGCGGATCGAGCATCGAGGAAGCCTCGTCCAATATGAGTACGCGCGGTTCCATGGCGAGCACGCCGGCAAGCGCCACGCGCTGCTTTTGGCCGCCCGAAAGTACATGGGTCTCGTGGCGCTCAAAGCCCACCAGGCCCACACCCTTCAGCGCCTCGCGTACGCGCTGCGCAATTTGCGCCGATGGCACGCCAAAGTTTTCGGGACCAAACGCAACGTCATCTTCGACAAGCGTTGCCACCAGCTGATTATCGGGATTCTGGAACACCATGCCCGCGGTCGAACGAATGTCGTAGACCAACTCGGGATCGGATGCATCCATGCCGTTGATACGCACCGTTCCTGCATCGGGCTGCAGCAGCGCATTCAGATGCTTGGCAAACGTCGACTTGCCCGACCCATTGCCGCCGAGGATGCAGAAAAACTCGCCATCCTCGATGTTCAGATCGATACCGTCGAGCGCCGGCGTGACACCGTCATAGCTAAAGGAAACGCCTCGACAATCAATCATGCGCGGCCTTTGACCTGGTTCTTTTTAGGCGTGATGAGGTTGGAGACCGCCTTGTACACTGCAAGCGTGAGCACCGAGTTGAGCACGGTCTTGATAAGGTTGAACGGCAGCACGGCAGGAACCATGAGCGGAGCGATCGCATCGACCGAGCCATACCAGAACCATACGCCAATGGTAAGGTTTGCGACCATAGACAGCGCCGTAGCGGCAATGACGCCGAACACCAGGCCAATCACGGCACCCTTATAGGTATGCATCTTCTGGTAGACGATAGCCGCGGGCAGAATGTAGCCCAGCGTGGCAACCAGGTTCATAAGCGCGCCGACCCAGTCACCCGTGGTGAGCGCGTGAATAACGATAGCCATAGCGGCAACAGCAGTACCGGCGCCGGGACCATACGCAAACCCGCACACCATCGCCGGCACCAGCGACGGGTCGTAGGTCAAAAACGGCGCCGAAGGAAGGATGGGCAGCTGCACGTACATAAACAGGGCGCCCAAGGCGCACATCAGCGCCATGGTAACGAGCTGTTTGGTGCTCCACCTATTCGTGTTCTCAAAATGGATATGCTGCGACTGTTCAGACATAAGATCACCTGCCTCTTTCATCCGGACTCTAACCGTTGGTACTGGGATCTCACCAGTTCAGCCGACATGCGAACCAACGCACGCACGGGTCGCGGACTCATCGGCTCGGACGCAGGTACCTCCCCTGCGCCACGGCGCCCCTCTGGCACCGTCCGATTTACCGCCAGTGGGGAATTTCACCCCGCCCTGAAACAGCAATTGGAAGTGTAGCACGAGCAGGTATTCGCGCAAGTATGTCAAGGGTAATTTATGGTGGGGATCAGTTGCCGCAACAACCACGTTCCCCACCCTCCCCAAAGTAACGCGCCTTTCGCGGCAAAGCCGCGAAACAGCGAAAGGGACACGTACCCCCATCAACCATGTCCTTCTCCGCGAGCCGACCTCAAGGCCGTAAACGTAGGGAATCCGGGGGCGTGACGGGGCTTCTCTCCGGAACATTCCGCAGGACGCAAAGAGGCTCCGCAGCGCGAAGCGCGATGCGGAGCCTCTTTGCATGTCCGAGGACGTTCCGGAGAGAAGCCCCGTCACGCCCCCGGATTCCCGGTGGGAGTTCTAGACCTTGTCGGCCTTAGTACATACCGCCGCCCTGCTGACCAGCGGTAGCAGCAGCGATAGCATCCTCAAGCTGAGTGTTCTTGGGCACATCGGAAACCGTGGCCTCGGTGATGAGGATCAGGCTGGCGACAGAAGCAGCGTTCTGCAGGGTGACGCGGCTGACCTTGACGGGGTCGAGGACGCCCATCTCGATCATGTCGCCCCACTCGCCGCTGGCAGAGTTGAGACCCTGGCCAGCGGGCAGCTCGGCGACCTTGTCGACCACGACAGCGCCCTCAAAGCCAGCGTTCTTGGCAATGGTTGCGACCGGAGCGGTCAGAGCCTTCTTGACGATGTCGACGCCGATCTTCTCCTCGGGGTCGTCGATCTCGACTGCATCGAGCGCAGGCACAGCGTCCATGAAGGCGACGCCGCCGCCAGCGACAATGCCCTCCTCGACAGCAGCGCGGGTTGCCTGCAGGGCGTCCTCGACGCGGTGCTTGATCTCCTTGAGCTCGGACTCGGTGGCAGCGCCGACTTTGATGACGGCAACGCCACCGGAGAGCTTGGCCAGGCGCTCCTGGAGCTTCTCGCGGTCGAAGTCAGAGGTGGTGTTCTCCATCTCGCCCTTGATCTGAGCAATACGGGCGTCGATGGCCTCCTTGGAGCCAGCGCCGCCGACGATGACGGTGTTGTCCTTGGAGATGGTGACGGACTTAGCGGTACCGAGCATATCGGCGGTGATGTCAGCGACCTTCACGCCCAACTCGTCCAGAGCAGCCTGACCACCGGTGAGGACGGCGATGTCCTCGAGAATGCGCTTGCGGCGATCGCCGTAGCCCGGAGCCTTGACGGCGCAGACGTTGAGGGCGCCGCGGATCTTGTTGAGGACGAGGGTGGGCAGAGCCTCGCCGTCGATGTCCTCAGCGATGATGAGCAGGCCACGGCCAGCGCGCTGGACAGCCTCGAGAACAGGCATGATGTCCTGGACGCTGGAGATCTTCTGGTCGGTGATGAGGATGTACGGATCCTTCATCACGGCCTCCATGCGGTCGTTGTCCGTGACGAAGTAAGCGGAGACGTAGCCCTTATCGAACTGCATGCCCTCGACGGTGTCGATGGTGATGTCGAACGTCTGGGAATCCTCGACGGTGATGACGCCGTCCTTGCCCACGACTTCCATGGCCTCGGCGATCTTCTCGCCGACCTCGGGGTCACCGGCGGAGATGGTACCGACGGAAGCAATCTGCTCCTTGGTCTCGACCGGCTTGGCCTGCTTCTTCATCTCGGCGACGGCGGCGTTGACGGCCTTGTCGATGCCGCGACGGATGGCCAGCGGGTTGGCGCCAGCGGCGACGTTGCGCAGGCCGTCGTTAACGATGGCCTGAGCGAGCAGGGTTGCGGTGGTGGTGCCGTCACCCACGGTGTCGTTGGTCTTGGTGGCGACCTCCTTCACCAGCTGGGCACCCATGTTCTCGATGTTGTCCTCGAGCTCGATCTCCTTGGCGACGGAAACGCCGTCGTTGGTGATGGTCGGGGCACCGAACGTGCGCTGCAGGGCGACATAGCGACCCTTGGGGCCCATGGTGACGGTAACGGCATCGGCCAGAGTGTTGACGCCCTTGGCGAGCTTAGCGCGGGCATCGGTATTGAACGTAATGTTCTTTGCCATGGTAGGTAATCCTCCAAAAGAAATGTGACTCACGTCGCCGCTTCCGAGTCCTATGCGGCGACCGCGTTCAAAGACGAATCAGAGAGCCTGATGAGACTAGGCCTCGACGACGGCGTAGATGTCGTCGGCGCGCATCAGCAGATACTTCTCGCCGTCGACCTTGACCTCGTTGCCACCGAACTTGCCGTAGATGACAACGTCGCCTTCCTTGACGTCCATGGGGATGCGCTCACCCTTGTCGTTGACCTTGCCAGCGCCAACGGCAACGACGGTGCCGCGCTGCGGCTTCTCCTGAGCGTTGCTGGCGATATACAGACCAGAAGCGGTCTTCTGCTCGGCCTCGTCGGGCTTGACCAGAACACGATCTGCAAGCGGTTTCAAAGACGACATGCTTGTCTCCTCCTTTTTGGGCCGCGTGGTTATGCCACGCGAATTAACCCCATTTGTTTGCGTACGCGTTGAATGGTACCCACGAATGGCGGGTTATACAACACAGAGTCAAAAAATCTTATTTTTTGGCACTTAGATTTTCTGAATGCCGGGGGGATAACTTGTGCGCAGCTCCCGTGTGGCGCCGGAGGGGCGGGGCATAAGGTTTCCTGCTCGGGCAGTCCTGCTCGCACGAAGGCCACATTACGTGGCCTTCGGCTCGTGCGGAACTCGCGATAAACCTTATATCCCGCCCCTCCGGCGCCACACGGGAGCCAAGTTAACTAGTTCGGGCGCGGCATTCAGAAACGTCAGTGCAGCAAAATGGCGATGCGGATAGGAACATGGGCATGGCTTTCGCTGCACGCACGGGTCCCCTGGGGAGCGCCGTGCATTTTTGGGAGTATTCAGCAGACCAGGATGGCTGTATACGCGCCAGACACATCTTATTGGTCCCAAGGACGCCTTCGACCGGCGATTTGGGTCGGCAGGCAGACCCCATCAGGGCATAAAGGCATGCCTCGTGCCTGCCCGGACGCCAAAATGACGTCAATCCCCATGACATTACCCGACCGCAACGGCGCCGGCAGAGCTCGCAGTGCTGAATACTCCGTTTTTTGCACGGCCCAAGCGGGGGTACATCAGGGCCAGAAAGAACATCCCAACCTTTTTATGCAATCTGTAATGGGAAGTATGCAAACACCATGAGGCAGCATTGCAAATGTCCAATTTGAACGCGCGGGGCAGCAGCGCCTCCACCCCACGCACAAATCCGGCAGAGCAGGGACGCTCATAACGAGTCCCCACCGATATGCAGACGTGGCTCGAGCGCCATCCCAAAATAAGTCGCCCGGGCCGCGTTTAACGACACGGCATGAGCATCAGCGCTCGTAGATTACGTTACCTGCCAGGTAGGTGGCCTGAACGTTGGTGGCTTGCAGCTCTTGGGGGTCAACAGTGAGCGGGTTTTGGTCCAGGACTACCAGGTCAGCATACTTGCCGGGCTCCAAGCTGCCGAGGTTTTGCTCGTCGCCTGCTGCATAGGCGCTGCCCAAGGTGTAGTTGCGCAAAGCCGTTGCCGCGTCGATGCGCTCGCTCGGTAACCAGCCGCCCTCGGGCCAGTGGCTTTTGGGGTCCTGGCGCGTGATAGCCGTGTAGAGCACGTCCATGCTGGTAACGGGCGTGATGGGGCTGTCGGTACCGAAGGCTTGGCGAATGCCGCGCTGTTTATAGGTTGCGAACGGCCACATGATGCGGCTGCGCTCCAAGCCCAAATCGCGCTCCGGTCCACCCGGGTCGAGCGTAATGTGGCAGGGCTGGCTCGAGGCGATCACGTTGAGCTTGCGCAGGCGGTCGATGTCCTCGGGCAGGAGGTTCTCCAGGTGCTCGAGCGTGTTGTGGCCGTGCTGGGGCAGGCCGTACAGACCGGCGGCTTCCTCGAAGATATCCAGCGCGGCATGAATCGCACCGTCGCCGATAACGTGGATGCGCACGGCGCGGCCGCGCTCCGCAGCCGCCAGAACCAGCTTGCGCATGCGCTCGGCGGAAACCGTCAGACGGCCTTGGTCGCCCGGGAAGCGCGGATTGGTATAGGGCTCGGTGAGATATGCCGTATGTTCACTCGACACACCGTCAAAGAACTGCTTAAAGCCCGGCGCCGAAAGCAGTGCGTTGTTCGCGTAACGTGCCTGCAGCTCTTCTAGACGCGACTGGTCATCCAGCAGCGTGGGGAACAGATGGGCACGAATGCCCAGCTTGCCGGCTGTCTGCAGTTTGTCGTAGACGTCGTCGCGGATAAAATCGCAGCCCGGCATGGGCATGAGCGACATGTCGCAGATCGAGGTGATGCCCTGCTCGGCCATGCGCCTCATTTGATCGGCGTAAGCGCTTGCGATGCGATCTTCGCCCAGCCACTCAAGGCAGCGCGGCAACAGCTGCATGGCGGCCGCCTCGTGAGCAATGCCCGTGAGCTCACCGTTTGCGTCCTTGTCGTAGCTGCCGCCCGCTGGCGGCTCGCTATCGCGCGTGACGCCGAGCGCCTCGAGAGCGCGACTGTTGAGCCACAGCGTGTGGCCGTCGCCCGAGTACATAACGCAGGGACGATCGGGAAATACCGCATCGAGCGACGCCTTGGTAGGATGCTCGGGCGGGTCCCAACGGTAGTCGCGCCAGCCCTGCGTCACAACCCAAGCGTCGTCGGGCAGATCCTGGGAAAACTCGAGCACGTGCTGCACCAGCGCCACCTCGGACGTGCCCCCATCCATAAGCATATACGGCGAGGAACCGACCGAGGTATGAAAGAAGTGCAGATGAGCGTCATGGAAACCGGGGCAGACAAACTGCTCGCCGTAGTCGATAACCGGCGTGGCGGCAGGCGCGGCGGCGATCACGTCATCGGGCTTGCCGACTGCGACGATACGGTCGCCTGCGATGGCAATCGCCAGCTCACGGGCGGTATCGATGCCGTCTTGCGAGGTAAAGACGTTCTTAGAGCGGATAATCCGATCGATATGTTGCATGGGCATCCCCATCTCTGGCAGGAAATTCAACACCCCCGAGTGTACTCCACCGCCACAGTTGCAAAACGTCAAGCGGTAAACGGCACCTTTCCCAACCCCAACGGCCCCGCCTGCCCCTTGGGAACGGGGTAGAAATGGTAGATTTCAAGCTTGAAATCCGCATCCAAGGCTGCGTGCACAAGCAATTTGCACCTATCAAGGTTACGGAGGTATCCATTTCTACCATTTCTGCCCCGTCCCCAAGTGGCAGGTGGCATACTGGAAAGAGCCTGTACGATTTTGCGATAAACCAGCAAGGAGCAAATCGACCATGACGAAGACCAAGGCACAGCAGATTATGGCAGCGACCGAGGCCCGCGCGGCTGATGACGTCACCGCAGCCATCCAAGATATCGCCGCCGAGTTTGAGCCCTACATCATCAAGCAGCGCCGGCACTTCCATAAGCACCCGGAGCTGAGCCTCGCCGAAGAGCGCACGACTTCTGACATCGCCAACCAGCTCAACGCCATGAATATCCCCTACGAGCGCCCGCTTAAGACGGGCCTGGTGGCGACCCTTCGCGGCACCGCACCCGACGCCTACCGCGAGGACGGCACGCCGCGCCGCCGCATCCTGCTGCGCGCGGATATCGACGCCCTACCCGTCACCGAACAGACCGGCGAGGAGTTCGCCAGCGTCAACGAGGGCTGCATGCACGCCTGCGGCCACGACTGCCACATTGCCATGATGCTCGGCACGCTGCAGATCCTGCGCCATATGACCGACGACATCCACGGCGAGGTCCGCATCGTCTTCCAACCCAGTGAGGAAAACGGCCAAGGCGCCAAACTCATGATCGGCACGGGTGTGCTCGACGGCGTCGATGGCGCCTACGCCGCACACATCTGGAGTGAGGTCAACGCCGGCACCGTAAGCTGCGAGCCCGGTCCGCGCATGGCCAATACCGACTGGTTCCGCATTGATGTCCGCGGGACCTCGTGCCACGGCGCCATGCCCCAGCGCGGCCACGACGCCGTCATGGTGGCGGCCGAGATCGTCAACGCCCTGCAGACCATCGTTTCGCGCGAGATCAGCCCCTACGAGCCGGCCGTCATTACCGTCGGCGAGCTGCACGGCGGCACCGCGCGCAACGTTATCGCCGGTACCGCCTACCTCGCCGGCACGGTGCGCACCTATGGCGATTCGACGCACGAGGAAATGCCCGAGCTCATGCGCCGCATCGTAGAGCACACTGCGGCGGCCCTGGGCGCCGAGGCTGAACTTACCGACTACACCATCGCCAACTACAAGGTCGAAAACGACGTCGCCTCGAGTGAGCGTTGTCGTCAGGCCGTGGTCAAGTGTCTGGGTGCAGCCGGCGAAGGCCATTATCGCGGCACGCTTTCGGGCGAGGATTTTTCGGAGTACCTGCGCCGTGTACCGGGTGTGCTTGCCTTTGTGGGCACGCGCAACCCCAAGATTGGCGCCACGTACGCCCAGCACTCCTGCTTCTATAAGATCGACGAGAGCGTGCTCGCCAAGGGCTCCATGGTAGCCGCTCAGTATGCCATCGACTTTTTGGCCGAGCCCACGCAAGAGGAGCTCGACGGCCCCGCTATCGCCGCGGTTGCCGAGACCAATCCCGATCTGGCAGCCAAGCTACGCTCTGCCAAGGCAACGGCCGCCGAGGCCCGCGACGCCATGCACGACGCCCGCACCGCCCGCCATGCCGCCATCAAGGGCATCCACGAAGCTCGCACCGCCGCTCGTCACGAGGAGAAGCACAACGAGTAGTCGAATCGCGACCATCTCGCAGCCGTAGCCACATCGCGATGTCAAAGCGGGGGCGGACGTTTCGACACGTCCGCCCCCGCTCATTCGTCAAGCACTATTTCTACCATTTCTATCCCGTCCCCAAATGGCAGGTGACAGGGCTATTCGTCTTGCGGGTCCTCGTCGGAGCTTGGCTCGGGTTCCGTCTCGGGCTCGGGCTCCGTCGTGGGCTCGGACTCCGGCGCAGATCCCGGGACAGACTCAGGCTCGGGCTCAGGCGCGACATCCGGAGCGCTGTAACCCGAAGGAGCGGACTTCTTCTCGAAGGGCAATACAAAAGTCAGGACGTCGTCCTTATCCTCGTCGGCCCACTCGCTTGCATAACGTGCGACCCAATAGCCAACGGCACGGTGCTTGAGCATCTTGCCAAAGACCGTTAGAAATACGGTGACGAAAGCGATCAGCACCAGGAACAGCACGAGTGAGATGCCACCGCCGGTAACAATTGCCTCAATACCCGTAGGACGATAGTAGTAGCTATACATACCGACAGAGGCAATGGCGCCAAAGACCGCCGTCAAGATCCATGTGACAACGTTGGCGACCAGGCCCGTCAAAAACTCGGGAAGGAATGAAGCGCAAAACAGCTTGGTCTTATTGTTCTTAAAGGCCACCCAGACCTTGTCGAGCGAAAACGCGCTCTCGACGCGACCGGTCACCGCAAAGTGCATCACGGCGATATCGGCGAACATCTTAAAGAAGACTCCCAGGACCGCCGTGGCAATCATAGCCAGGACAAGCAGGCCAAGCGAGCCAAACAGCGCAGTCTCGAGCGCAGAAGAGCCGTAATACGAATACGAGCCCGCCGCGCCAATTACCACGCTCTCCACCAGCGAAAGCACTACACCAATAACGGGAATGGCAGCGATAATCTCGAGCACGACCGAAATAACGCTCGAAAAGACCCCGAGGCCAAACGATGTGGAACGCATCAACGGACGATCCATGCCGTCATCGATCTTAAGCGACAGGTCGCGACCCCACTCGATGCCAAAGCCCGAACCGCACACACTCGCCACGCAGGCGGCCAAAAAGCCGATGGCAGCTGCAATACCGCCGATAACGGGAATGAACAGCACGAGCACCGACACGACACAGATAAGCGCCGGCAAAAAAGCAATCTGGCACACGCGCTGCAGCACGCCCGGAGTCTTGGTCATGTCTTGGAACGCCTGAGCCACACAGCCCTTTGGCGCATTCGCCACGGGCGGTTGCGGAACAAACTGCTGGGGCTGAGACTGTCCCTGGGGAGCGGGGCCGGCGGCCTTGACCACGGTATTAGGGGCACCGCACACGCCGCAGAACTTGTCGTTATCGCCCATGGGGGCGCCACACTGCGAACAGAACATCGAAATCATCCCTTCGTATCTAGAGTGAACCACCTGGATCGCAAACGACGTCTTTGGCAACATTATCGCGCAATGTGGGGACAAATACCCCAAGATGACCGATTTGAAACGTTGGCGGCTTTATTCAATGGTTCGAAGGGTATATCCGCGCTAGTTCGTGCCGCGGAAGCCCTTGCCCACGATCTCGGAGCTGTCAACGATCGTGATAAACGCATCTGGATCGATATCGCGGGTATAGCGGCGCAGTTGCACTGCTTCGCGACGGCTCAGCACGCTCATGATCACCGTCACGCAATTGCCCGAGAAGGCACCGTAGCCGCGGCTGATCGTTGCCGTGCGGTTGAGATGCTTGACGATAAACTCCTCGACTTTGCGTGGCTCGGCGCAAATAATCGTACAGACCTTGCGCAAATGAATGCTCTCGATGGCCTTGTCGACCACAAGCGTCTTGGCAAACAGGCCGAGCACGCAGTACAGGCCAACGCGCGGACCGTACAAAAAGGCCGCGATGGTCACGATGCCGATATCGACCAGTAGCAAGGCGCGTCCGATCTCGAGCGTCGTGCGACGCTTGAGGATCATGGCAAGGATATCGGTGCCGCCCGTTGAGGCGCCAATGTCAAAGACAATGGCACTGCCCAGCGCCGGCAAGATAACGGCAAAGCACAGGTCGAGCCACATATCGCCCGTCATCGAAACATCCGTCGGAATGAAGAGCTCAAACAGCGAGACGTAGGCCGAAAGCGCAAACGAGGCAAAAACGCTCCAAAGGATTGCCTTGCGCTCCAAAAAGATAAAGCCCAAGACGACGAGAACCGCGTTGATAATCCACATAAAGACGCCGACGGGCAGAGTCGGGAACAGCGTGGAAAGAATGACCGACACGCCCGAGGTTCCGCCGAAGGCAAAGTGATTGGGGGTTTTAAAGGCCACGATGGCGAACGCCGTGAGGATCAGGCCCAGATTGAGCTCGGCGAAAAAGCGCGGGAAGCCCGGCTCCTGGCTGCGCTTGCGGCCGGCGCGCTCGCCACGTTCGATATCCTCGCGACCGACAACGCGCTCCATCGGCACCACGGGAGGACGATGCACCTCCTCGGCGGCACGCGACGCCGCCTCTGCCGCAGCGGCCTCAATCGCCCATGCCTTGCTTTCTGTTTCGTGCTCGTCGGCCATTACGGCAACCCCTCGTTAACGATTTGGAAACAATGCGCCCATTAGGGTAACGCGGAGCGCGAAGATTGCAACCCCTAGTTAGACGAGCGGTATGCCTACATCGGGGGCATACAAATAACGGCCGGCCGCACATGCATCCGTGCGGTCGACCGTTTAGCGTTTTCGCAGGTAAAACCTATCGAAACAAACCTGTCCCTATTTGGTAGGCTACTCGTGCTGGCTGGTGCGGTGCTCGTACTCCTCGGGGGTGATGACATCCTCGATGCGCAGGTTGACGCCTGCCACCTCAAGGCCGGTCATCGCGGCCAGACGCTCGGTCACGCGCGCCTTAACGTCGTCGAAAATCGCGGGTGCGTAGGCGCCGTACTCGATAATGACGGAAATGTTGACGACCACGCGGTTGTCATCGGTGACCTCGACCGTCACGCCCTTGGTCAGGTTCTCGGCACCAAACTGCTCCTGCACAAAGTGCATAAGGTTGCCCTTCATGCCCAGGACGTGCGGCACCTCGCGGGTGGCCATGGCGACGATCTTCTCGATCACACCGTTGGAATAGGTCAGCGAATCCTCGGACTCGTCCGCTTCCTCATCATCCTCGTCCGCATCGTCGGCGGGCTCGGCCTCGACGAGCGCCCCGTCCTCGAGCGTTACGTCCTCAGCCTCGACGGCGACGGTCTCGTCTGCCTCGAGCTCGGTATCGGCCACATCGACCTTCGTGTTAAAAGCCATGGTTCCTCCTTATGCCCACCGCACACGCGGCGGTCGAATACATACTAGCGACCGCTAAACAGACGGCCGAAGAAGTTGACGATCCCGTTCTCGCCGTCACGGATCTGGCCAATCACGGCGCCGATCAGCACAAAGAATGCGATGACGAGTGTGTCCCACAGGCCGAGCGTGAGCACCAGCACGGCGAGCACAAAACCGGCGACGGCTCCGAGCGTGGTGTTGGGATGACGGACGGCATAGCTCCAGATGGCCGCCCCCGTACCCTTGATGAGACCCATGGCCTCGTCAAAGTCGCTGGCGGCGCTGTCGTGCTGCTCGCCGGCCTCGGGCTTGGTGTCGGCGGACTCGCCTGCCGGCGTAGCGTTCTGGTCGATCGTCAGGCGCGGGGTGCGGACGGTCTTGTCTTGATTGGTATCACTCACCGGAAACCTCCACGGTCTGGACGGTAGTCTTGGACGGCAAAAAACGGACGCGCGCGGTCGTGCCCGGCGTGCCGAGCATGGTGTCGCAGGCCTCCTCGATACGTTGCTGCATCGCGGTTGCAAGGGAGGCCACGTCCCGGTCATCGAGCGCGATGGCGTCGACCTTAAAACGGACGAGCGATTCGTCGGAACCCTGCACGCGCGCCTCGACATGCTCGACCATCACACGGTCGTCGCGCTCTGCCGCAGCGCGAGCGCACGAGGAAAGCGCTGCGAGGGTGACCTCGATGTTGCGCTCCCCCGCCGGATGCACGCAGGACGGCTCGCGACGCGCGAACATCAGGCGGAAAAACCCGATGAGCACGCCAAGTGCCACGATGGCGGCGCACACCGTAACGACGACGCGAGGCATGGTGTCACGCAACAGCAGCATAAAGCGATACGTATACGGTCCCCAGAACTGGCAGACAAGCGTGCCCAGCGCCACGATGGCGGCGGCAAGGTACACGATTGCTAGGGCTCGTTTGAGTACGCGCACGCGCGCTCCCTTCAGGTTTCGGTCCACAGAATGCAAAACGATTCGCATCATTATAAAAGAGCCGGGTCCGGTGCCATACGCACGCGGATCCGGCTCATCTATTCCACGAGGCTTGTATGCTCGCTTCATTATGCCCAGATATGCACGACTTAACCCGTGCAGGCGCTACTCCTCCTCGAGGGCAGCGATGACCTCGTCGGTCATGTCCATGGTGCTGTAAACATCCTGAACGTCGTCGAGCTCCTCGAGACGGTCGATGAGGCGCTGGACCTTCTTGGCGTCGGCACCGGAGACCTCGGTCGGGGTGGTCGGAACCATAGTGGTCTCGGAGCCCTTGACCTGGATGCCCTGCTCCTCGAGCGCCTTGGAAACAGCCATGACGTCGTTGGCGGCGGTCCAAACGATCCACTCCTCGCCGGCGTCCTCGTAGTCGTCGCCACCGGCCTCGGCGATAGCCATCATGAACTCTTCCTCGTCACCGGCAGCACCGTTGGCGATCATGGTCTCCTTCTTGGCGTTCTCGTCCAGGATCTCCTTGGCGACGACGATCTGGCCCTTGCGCTCAAACTGGAAGGCGACGGAGCCGGAGGTGCCCAGGTTGCCGCCAGCGTGGGAGAAGGCGGAACGGACATCGGCGGCGGTACGGTTGCGATTATCGGTCAGGCAGTCGACGTAGACGGCAACACCGGCGGGACCATAGCCCTCGTACACGATGTTCTCGTAGACGGCGGCATCGGCACCCGAACCGAAGGCCTTGTCGATAGCGGACTTGATCTTGTCCTTGGGCATGGACTGAGCCTTAGCCTTGGCAACGGCAGCGGCGAGGCTGGCGTTGTTCTCGGGCAGCGGGTCGCCGCCGAGACGGGCAGCAACGGTGATGTTGCGGCTCAGCTTGGAGAAGAGGGCGGAACGCTTGGCGTCCTGCGCGCCCTTACGATGCTTGGTTGTGGCCCACTTAGAGTGTCCGGACATACGTGTCTCCTATCGGTTTCGACCTAAAGCCCAGCGCAGATGCTCGGGCAATATAAACAAACGTCGTTATGATATACCTACTGGCCTGCGAGATAAACCCCAAAATGAAGGCGTCGTGATGATGCAGCCCCTTGGTGCAAAGTAACCTGTCCCCTTTGCACCAAGTTAGAACCAAAGGAGGTCGCTGCGGGTGATGGTGGCGCCGATGGCGAAGGGCATGCAGGCGATGACTGGATACAGGTAGCGCATGTAGGTCGAGCCGTTGCAGGGACCGATCAGGCACACGGCGAGCACGCCCAGCAGCGGCACCCAAATGGCCAGCCCGCGCCACGAATGACGACGTAGCAGATAGACCACCACAGCGATCATGATCCACACATAGGTGGCCGAGCTCATGGTGAGCGAGATAAACGGGATGCGTTGTACTGCCACGCGATACAGGTTGATCAGGTGGTCGCACCAGCGCACAACCTTGCTATCGACCGGATGGAAGTCGAAGTACTTGAGGTTATCGGGCTTCGCCATGATCTCGGCACTGCGCGCCGTGCTGTAGACCCACGCATCGCGGGCACTCGGATAAAAGTAGCCGTAGTAGTTATTGATGAGCGCCGAGATATAGCACTCGGGATCCTTTTTGAACATCTGGGCCCACACCTCAAAATAGGCCTTGATGTCCTCCTGCGAGGCGTACTCGTTAAAACAGTTTTTTACGGCATCCGACTTGTCGGGGTTGTAGCGACGGCCCAGATTCTCGTACTTGAGCACCCGGTCGATCACGGCACGTTCCTTATCGGTCACCAGACCGTCGCAGGGAGCTTCCTCAATCGTGCCGTCGTCTTTGACCTTGGGGTTAACGCCCGAATTAAGGCCGTCGTGCTTTTGGACGAAGCGCGCCGTCTGTTGAAACGGAATCGAGAGGATCTCGCGCTTGGAGCCCGGCGTGATATCGTGCGCGGGCATAAAGACCTTGGTAAAGTACATGTTGGAGGCAAGGCAGAGCACGAGCACCGCGAGAACGCCGGCCCAGCGGAAGCGCGGCGTGGCGCATGAGGGTGCGACGCCAGACTGTTTGACCACGCGACGGGCCACATGCGCGTCCCAGGCGCAAAACGCCGCCGCAATCACGCAGGCCGCCAACGGAAAGACCAGGCCGCCATTGCGCAAAAACGTGGAACCCATGGCGCCCAGCACGAGCAACAGCCAGTCGTGGCGCGCAAAGAGCACAGGCGTGCGCTCGCCCGCGCGCTCGGCATTGACATCGCGACGGGGCAGGCCACATGCCACGAGCTTGACGGTCTGAACGAGCAGTACCAGAAACGCATCGGCAAACAGTACGTCTTTGGTCAGCAGCGCCGCGTAGTTGGAGAACATCGGCATAAACGCAAAGAACAGCAAGATGACGCCGCGGACCGGCAGGCTCACGCCCAGCTTACGCAGCGACGATATGGAATAGGCCACACAGGCGGCCGTGATGACAAATTGGGCGCAGGTGTAGATGGCAAGACCCGCATTGGCGCTGTTGAATAGCGAAAGCCCCAGCTGCACACACGAGCCGATGATGGCCGTGTGCATCACCGGATGATGGCCGTTGAGCAGCACGTTGGGGTTAAGCAGGCGCAGGTAGTCGCTCGTGCCGTTGGGGTAGTTGAACCATTGGCGAATCTGCGCGCCCGTATCTCCCATAAAGAGGCCGGGCAGCGAGGCGATAAGCGTGGGCGCCCAGACAATCATGAGTACAAGAAACGGCCCAACAAAAGGATGGACCGAGAGCACGGCGTGGGTAACACGCCACACGCGGCCAAAATGCGCCTCCGAAAACGGAATGCGGCGAGAACTCAACCAATCCAAAAACTCAAAAGCCAGATAGAAGGCCACAATCGCCAGAAGTATCCAGCCCGCGCCGCCAATCCAAGCGCAGATAACGCGCGCCTTGTCGCCCAGCACAATCTCGGCCGAATCGGTGAGGTCGTAACTGCGGCCGAACACCATGCAGACGGCAAAGAACAGCGACGGCAGCACGACCGAGGGGCGCCAAGCGTCACCGCGGCCAAAGAACACATAGCGAAACGGCAGCGTGAGCAGGCAGGCCAGCGCGAGCAGCATCACAGCGTCGGTATGGCCGGCAAATGAGAGGAGTACCTCGTAGCACACGTAAAGCATGCCCGAGGCCTTTGGATCGATCGCCAAGACCGCGTTGCTCGACACCGGGGCGGGATCGATGGAAAACGCCGTGGTCGCCAGCAGGGCGAGCAAAAATGCGACGAGCGTCTGCTTGGCGGGATAGCGCTTAAACCAAACGATGCGGGCGGCGTCGCGCGCAGCCGTTGTGGAGAGATCGGAATCCTTCACAGTCCGAAAAGCCTTTCTAGAAACCTGCCAAAAAGGGACAGGCTTATTTTGGCAGGTTTTATCTGGGGAAACGTTACGGTTCTGTCATCGTTGCCTGGCAAAACCGCCACAAAGGTGCCTGTCCCCTTTGTGGTGGTATATGGTGGTTAGGCGTCGAGATAGATGCGCTGGGGACGGTTGCGGCGGAGGGCAAAAATGATGAGCGCCAGGCCCGCAATCACGAGTGGCAGACTCAGCAGCTGACCCATGGTGATGACGCCGCCCAGCAGATAGCCCAGCTGGGCATCGGGCACGCGCACAAACTCAATGAGGAAGCGGACGATGCCGTACCCCATCACGAACACGCCCATAAACGCACCCTGGGGCAGCAGCGGTTTTTTGCGGCTGAGCACCTGCAGAATGCAGAAGAGCACAATGCCCTCGAGAAATGCCTCGTAGAGCTGGGATGGATGGCGCGGCATATCGCCCGCGGTGCCGCCAAAGATCACGCCCCAGGGCAAATCGGTCGGCTTGCCCCACAGCTCGCCGTTGACAAAGTTGGCGCAGCGCCCCAGGAACAAGGCCAGCGGAGCACCGATAACGGCAAGGTCGGCGATGGTCCAGGCGTCGAGCTTGTACATGCGGCACACGAGCACGCCGCCGATGATGCCGCCCACCAGGCCGCCATGGAAACTCATGCCGCCTTCGTTGGTGGCAAAGATCTCGAGCGGATGCGCCCAGTAGTAGCCGTCACCGTAAAAGATGACGTAGAACAGACGGGCGCCAATGATGAGGCCAAAGACCACACCAACCACGACACTCATCAGGTCGTCGACCGTAATGTCAAAACCCCAACGACGCTGCGTTCGGTACATGACGACCGCCGTGAGCAGAGCTCCGACCACATAGGCCAAGCCGTACCAGTAGATGGTGATGGGCCCCGCCGAAATGGCGACAGGATCAAGCATATGGTAGAGGTCGTTGAGCATATCGGTCCCCCTGCTCCCTACATACAAATGCGGCCGCGGGCCTTTCGCTCGCAGCCGCACATTTGGGCATGACGTCTATGCGGAGCACATCGCCCGCAGCTTTCGCTTCTCAGAACGGCGCATACTCGTCGTACAGATCCTCGGCCTCGCCGGAGGCATTGACCTGCTCGACACGCGTAACGCCGGGCACGTGCTCCTTGAGGATACGCTCGACGCCCATGGAAAGCGTCAGAGCGCTCATGGGGCAACCGGCGCAGGCGCCCTGGAGCTCCAGCTTGACGACGCCCTCGTCATCAACGCCCATATACTCCATGTCGCCGCCGTCGGCCTGCAGGTTGGGGCGAATCTCTTCAAGAACCTTCTTAAGCAGCTCTTCGTTAACAGCCACAGGGGCTCCTTTCTCACAATAACGCGGGCGCGCCCGCGGACAGAGCTATGTTACTACAGCCATGTACCCGCTCGCGAGCCGTCCATGCGCGCGGACACGACTTTCACGAGCAGTTAATTTGACAATCAATTTGGAACGGGGCTTAATTAGCCGCTTTTGCCAACGCCCGGCGCTCGTACACGCTGCCGCTACTGCTGCGTTTGTTCCCCGGTACCAATGTGGACATCGACGATAACCTGGCGGAAGCTAATGCCGCAGGAGTCGAGAATGCGGCGACTGATTCGGCCGTCGTCGGTGTCGGCGTACTTATTGTCCAGATAGACAACCTCGCCCACACCTACCTGCGCCAGGATTTTGGCACAGTCGTGGCACGGGAACAGCGTGACGTAGACCGTGGAACCCTCAAGGTCCTTGAGCGAGCCGCGGTAGTTGAGCACGGCGTTGGCCTCGGCATGAACTACGTAGTTATGTTTGTCCTGCAGCGGGTCATCGCTCGTGCCCCACGGGAAAAAGTCGTCGTTGAGCGCCGAGGGCGTACCGTTGTAGCCCACCGAAAGAATGCGGTGGTTGGTGCTGGCGATGCACGCGCCCACCTGCGTATTGGGATCCTTGCTGCGGCGCTGCGCGGCGATGGCCACGCTCATAAAGAACTCGTCCCAGCTAATAACGTCGCGGCGCTTGCCCGACGCGGTTTGATGAAGATCGTCCGACATGGCAGACACCTCCGAAATCGAAATAGTTTGGCCCATTGTAGCAGGTGAAAGGTGGGGCTGTTTCCTCCCGGCGCCGACGTTCTTGGCTTTATGCGCGGCGAGGCTTTTGGTTGATGCGGTACAGCTCGGCGAGACCCCGCAGCGTCAGCGCGTCGTCTACCGTCAGGCTGTGGCCGACCAACGCCGCGAGCGCCTCGGCATCGTCGCCGGTGATGACAATGGGCACGCTGCCCTCGCCTGCCGCCTTGGTCGAGCGCATCTCGGCAAGCACCATGTCGAGCATGCCGTCGATACGGGCCACCTCGCCCAAGACCACGCCCGAGCGCATGGCCTCGCGCGTATTGCGACCGATCACATGCGTGGGTGCCGAGGGCTCGACTTGCGGCAGGCGCGCCGCAGCGGCCGAGAGCGAGCGAGCGCCGAGCGCCAGCCCCGGCGCGATAACACCGCCGACAAAGGTTCCGCGCGCATCGATGACCTCGATATTGGTCGTAGTGCCCAGGTCGATCACGATACACGGAGAGCCGTAGACGGCACGGGCCGCCACGGCGTCGGCGATGCGATCGGGACCGATCTCGGCCGGGTCGTCGTAGTGCACGGGCATGCCGGTCTTAAGTCCCGGCCCCACGGTGAGCACGCGCCCCGTGCAGGTACGGGAAAGTGCCGCCTTCCACGGGCGCTCGAGCGCCGGCACCACGCAGCTCAGCACTGCTGCCGCAGGAACGAGCACACCAGGCATGCCCGCATCGGCTGCCAGTGCGCCCATGACCCGCGCGAGCCTCATGCGCGCCTCATCGGCCGTAATGCTCGGCGGCGTCGTGATCTCGCACGTCGCAAGCGGGCATTCCTGCGCCGCGGCCGAATCCTCGGCAAACAGACCAAAGCGAATGAACGTGTTGCCCACGTCGACCGTCAATATATATGCGCACCCATTAAGCATCGTCGGCGCTCCTTTCGTCTGCCCAGCAGTATATCCCCTACCCGAACCAGCCATCCCAGGTAGTCATTTTGGGACGGGGCTATTTTAGCTACCCCAATATGTCGGTTGATATTTGCCCCAATCCCAGATAATTCGTCGACTGTCAAAGGGTAGCTAAAATAGCCCCGTCCCAAAATGACTACCTTGCCGCTATACTGATGCGCGGTCGTGCGCGAGCTCACGCGGCGGCCCTTGGTAACCCGACTTCCCGCGCCGTATCCGTAGCGGCGCTTGCGGGGGAAGCGGATATACGCAAAGGAGTTCTATATGGGCAATCCCTCGAACCGCACCTCTATGCGCGGTCAACTCACGCTGCGCGGCGTCGTCATCGGCGTCCTTGGCTGCGTGATTATCACGGCAAGCTCGGCCTACACGGCCCTCAAGATGGGCGCCCTCCCCTGGCCGATCATTTTCGCTGCCGTCATCTCGTTGTTCTTCCTTAAGCTCATGGGCAATGCCAGCCTCAACGAGGCCAACGTTACCCACACCATCATGTCCGCGGGTGCCATGGTCGCCGGCGGCCTGGCGTTTACCATCCCGGGCGCCTGGATGCTGGGCTATGCCGACCAGATCAGCTGGCTCGACATGTTTATCGTGGCGCTCGCCGGCACCATTTTGGGCCTTCTGGCAACGGCGCTCATCCACCGTCACTTTATCGTGGACGCCGCGCTGGAGTTTCCCACCGGCAACGCCGCAGCCCAGACCCTGCGTGCTACCGAGGCCGGCGGCAAGACCGGCAAGCAGCTCTTTGGCTCCATGGCCATCGCAGGCATCTATAGCGTGCTGCGCGACGCCCTGGGCGTGGTGCCCAGCATGCTGTGCACGCTCAATATCCCCGGCGTGACCTTTGCCATCTACAACTCGCCCATGTTGCTGTCCATCGGCTTTTTGGTGGGCTTTGCCCCCGTCGCCTTCTGGTTTGCCGGCGCGCTGCTGGGCAACTTTGGCATTATCGTCGGCGGCACCGCTGCCGGCCTGTTCGATATTGTGACCGCGCAGGGTATCGTCAAGTCCTTAGGTATGGGCCTTATGATGGGCTTTGGCGTCGCCGTCGTCCTTAAAGACATCCTGCCGCAGGTCGCCGGTATCGTTCGCGGTCTTGCCGCCGACAGCTCCACCGACACCGACGAGCAGTCGCTCATCTCGGGCTCGCTTAAGCTCGACGCCGGCATCATCGGCCTGGGCACCGCCGCCATCGCCGTGATCATCGCCATCGCGCTCGACCTTGGCCCCGTCCCAGCCGTCATCGTCACGCTGTTCACCTTTGTCACCACCATCATGAGTGCGCAGAGCTGCGGCCAGACGGGTATCGACCCCATGGAAATCTTTGGCCTCATCGTCATGCTCATCGTAGCGGCCTTCGCGCAGCTTGCGCAGGTCAAGCTGTTCTTTATCGCCGGCATCGTGGCCGTGGCGTGCGGCCTTGCGGGCGACGTCATGAACGACTTTAAGGCCGGCGCCGTGCTGGGCACCAACCCGCGCGCACAGTGGATCGGCCAGGCCATCGGCGGCATCGTGGGCGCACTGGTCGCTGCCGCCGTCATGGTCGCGCTCGTCACCGCCTATGGTCCGGACGCCTTTGGTCCCGACAAGAGCTTTGTGGCCGCGCAGGCAAGCGTAGTCGCCACCATGGTCTCGGGCATCCCGAGTGTGCCGTGGTTCGCAGGCGGTTTTATCGCCGGCATCGTCATGTATTGGCTCGGCATTCCGGCCATGATGATCGGTCTGGGCGTGTACCTGCCGTTCTACATGTCGCTCACGGCCTTCTTGGGCTCCTGCGTCAAGCTCGCCTACGACAAGTGGGCCGCACACCGCGACGCCGCCGGTCTTTCGGGCAAAGAGAAGGCTTCCAAGGATGCTGCCTTCCAGGAGCAGGGCCTGGTCGTCGCCAGCGGCCTGCTGGGAGGCGAGTCCGTCGTTGGCGTTATCCTGGCGTTTGTCTCCGTCGGCCTGAGTCTGCTGGCCTAAACCCAACAACAACGTACCCGTACAGAGCGCAGGGTCGGAGACCATCCGGCCCCGTGCTCTGTATCTGTCGAAACACTCGGCCGCAACCGCATTTGACGTCCCCCTTACCTGCTCGTCTAAGTTTCACGTCAAGATGACCTCCCCGCCCGCCACGGTGTAGAGTACATGCTGCGAGCGCACCCGCGTTCCTGCGGCAATACGAGGTGGAAATGGAACTCGACAAACAACAGATCAAGCGACTACGCAAACGCCATCACCGGCGCCACGGCATTCGACCTGCCCATAGTGAAGCCCTGGAGAACACCGGCCGCTTCCTAAAGCGCGCATTCAACATTCGCGAGGGTCGCGCACCCTATCACGTGATTCGCAAGCGCTTTGTAAACGGGGCGCGGCTGACCGGCTCGCACTTATGCATCCTCATCATCGCCATGCTCATCGCGAGCATCGGCCTCGATATCGACTCGGACATTGCCATCGTGGGCGCCATGCTCATCTGCCCACTCATGGGGTCGGTCCTTGCCATGGCATATGGCATCGCCACGCTCGACCGCGAGATTGCCGTCGAGGCCGTCGCCGGCCTCGCGCTACAGATGTCCTTTTGTCTGATCACGTCCACGCTGTATTTTAAGCTCTCGCCCCTTGGCACCACCACGGCCGCCATCATCGACAACTCGACGCCCACTGTGTGGGACCTTGCTGTCGCGCTCGCGGGCGGCTTTGCGGGCGGGCTGGGCAACTCGCGTGACCAGGAACCTGCCACGCTTATCGCCGGCGTGGCCGTGGCGACCGCGCTCATGCCGCCCCTGTGCGCGGCGGGCTATGGCATCGCCATTGCAAGCGGGTCACTGTTTCTCTCGGCGCTTTATGAGTTTGGCATCAACGTGGTCTTTATCGCACTGGCTGCCGAAGCCGTGCTGCTTCTTTTGCGCGTGCCGCTCAAGCGCGACCTGAACGGCGACGGTATTGTGACTGCTGAAGAAAACGCCGAGGTCAACGAGCTATCACGCAAGGTGCGCCGCCGCATCATCGTAGGCACGGTGATCTTTGCCATCCCCTGCATTATTATGACGGCGGGGTCTATTGGCTCGGCGCAGGCCGGCGTGCAAGACGGCTACGGCGTCACTGAAACCACGCGCGAACTTGCGGCGGTGCTGCCGGGCTTTAAGGATTACACCGTCGCCGTCGAGACCTCGGCTACCGAGGGCGACAAGGAGGGCGTTGTCGAGCGCCAGACTGTCGCTCGCGTAACGACAAGCGAGACGCTCGGGGCGCACGACCGCCGTGTTGCCCGCAAGCTCATCGACCTCAACGTACCCGAACTCGATCGCGTGGAGTTTGACGTGAAGTGATGCGGAACGTGAGGTAGGCCCGGTACGAGCGCGCGCAGCCGCGGGGCACAGGCACAGCCAAGCGCAGCGCTACAGCTCGTACTTGTACACGCGGTAGATGTACTTCTCGGCTTCCATCTCGTACGTGGCAATGGGCAGTCCATAGCGATCGTACTCGGCAAAGGTCTTGGCTATGCCCGATGCCACGAGCATGCTATTCGAATCGCCGACGCGCTGCGCACTACTTACGTAACCTGAGAACGGCACTGCGATCTGATCCACAAGCTCGTAGGTGCGCGCGGTCTCGTCCACCGTAAAAATGCGCCCAAACGAATGCGTTCCCTTGCTGTAGTCGGTCACTACCGCAGCGCCCAGCTGGCCCCAGTCGAACTTGGGATAGCTCTCGGCAGCACCAAAGTTGTTGTCGTATAGCAGCACCTGGTAGCGACCAGTCGCGGTCGTCTCGTCGTTTGGCAGATAGGTCACACTATGCTGGCCTGCGTTGAGCGAAAAATCGCCTTGAGCCTGCAGCAACTTGTCCTCAAAGCCCGAGCCGGCCCAAAACTCTGGCGAGCCCATAAGCCAATCGACCGAAGGCGTACCGTAGATATCCGTGAGCTTGATGACCGTTGAGGTCTCGCGCGAGCTGAGAAAAACGGTGCCGCCGCCGAGCCACTGAATCGTGTTGATGTGAATCCAATCCAGGTCGCCGTCCGAGGCAACCTTGGCGCTTGCCTTGAGGTCGGGGAATATATCGCCCAGGTCCACGACGAGAGAGACGTCACCTGTTGTTATGTCGACCTTAATGATGAGGTCCTCTACATTAACGCGATCATCCTTATCTTTTTTGGCAGCCGCGCGATCGACGTCCAAATCGGCTTCGGAGCCGGCGTGACTCGCCAGCACCAGCAGGTTGCCATCGTCATCGAAAGCGTAGTCGTGGTGTAGCTCGTAGTCGCCCGTGCTCCAGACGTTTACCACCTGGCCGATGGCGTTGATCTGGGCCATCTTGGTAGTCGAGACGCTCATGATCATGCTGCCGTCGCCCGGGAACAGCAGGCGGTGGCTGCGGTAGCCGACAATCGGCACCTCGCCGCGAATCTGGCCGTCGTTGTCGTAGAGGTACATAAAGTCGAGCTTGGACGAGTCGTTGCCCAAGATGGTAAAGAGACCATCGGCAAGCGGCGTATTGGACTCCCCCGACGTGACGGCGAGCTGCTCTTCTTCCTCGCCTTTGAGAGCCGGCGTCTTGACCGTGAACGTCGAGGTGCGGCTGATACCATCTTGTGCCGTGCAAGTGATAGTTACCGTGTTTTTGTGGTTGGGAATGAGGCCGATGACCTTGAACTCGTGTTCCATGGCCGGCGCGTCACCGCCGTGGGGCGTATGGGAAAACGCGGCGACCTTGGGCGTGTCGCCAGTCTTTTTGCGGCCGGCGACCTTGTAGGAGACGGTTACGGAATCCGTTGTCGCAAAGCGAACGTAGCAGCTCAGGGTATCGGTGCCAAAGGGATCCTGCGCGATAAACGGAGTGGTCTCGTTGTAGCCGCCGTCAGCGTACTCGGCATCGAGCCGCTCCTTGATGGCCGCCTGCTTCTCGACGTCGTAGGTCGCGACAATCTGCTTGTGGAGTTTCTTTTGCTCGTCAGTGAGCTCGTTGCTCGCAGTAGATGCGGCGCCCGTGCCGGCTCCGCCGACCGAGCAGCCCATGAGCCCTGTCCCGGCAAGCGCCAGCGCGCCCGCCGCGCCCGCAAGAGCCGCTCGACGCGAAAACAGTCTGCTGTCCTTGTCACTCAATTCCATATCGTTAACGTCTTTGAATACCATTGTTGTTCCCTCATATACCACGGCGTTTGCCCAGCCCTGTCTAATTATGACTCGCAGTTTAACAAACGCCCCTTAATGCAAGTTTAAGCTTGTAGCGATACGGAAACGCGGGGCGCGAAGGGAATCCGCAACCCTTCCGCTCCCAAGTGATCAATCGGGGCGGCCGCGATGGTGCTCGATCCAGTCCGCGGCAAAGTCGACAAGTTCGCGTTGGCGCATAAAGCGGATTGTCCCGTTGCCGAGCGGCGCTGCGGCGCACTGACACTGCAAATGATACGTTTCTCAATGTTGCCGAGGAATCTTTTTAGTACTTGAAGAAGCCCTCACCCGAGCTTTCGCCCAGCTTGCCTTCGTCGAGCATCTGCTTGAGGACGGATGCCATAGCCTTAAAGTTGTAGGGCATCATCATCTTTTTGAGCAGCGGGCTCACCAAGCCCGGCACCTTCTGATACTGCATGACGATGTTGTAGGCCGTCTGGATGCCCACGGTGTCGAACACGCGGAACGGGCCCTTGGGCGCGCCAGTGCCGCGCGTCCATGCGAGGTCGATGCTCTTGGGGTCGCTGACG
Organism: Collinsella sp. LCP21S3_C7; assembly: GCF_052118485.1. Lineage (NCBI taxonomy): Bacteria > Bacillati > Actinomycetota > Coriobacteriia > Coriobacteriales > Coriobacteriaceae > Collinsella > Collinsella sp. LCP21S3_C7. Next base: position 168,913 of record NZ_JBQKHC010000002.1, read on the forward strand.
CCCGAGACGTACAGATCAAGGCCCGAAAGCAGCCACGGTACCAGCATGGAATTGAGCAGATAGCCGTTCTTTTCCTTGTTGACGGGCAGGGCAAGCATACGGATGTCGCTGGCAAAGTCGACGAGCTCATCGAAATAGCGCTTGTCTGTCTGGTCCTGAGCCATGACCTCGGTCATGTTGTTCTTCCAGATGGAGTTGGCAAAGTGCAGCGACAGGTACTTCTCGGGGCGGCCGGTGTACTTGGCAAAGGTGCTCGGCAGCAGCGTGGAGGAGTTCGTCACGACAACGGTCTTTTGCGGGAGAACCGGGGCGAGCTTCTTGTAGAAGTCGATCTTTGCCTGGGTGTCCTCGGCCATCGACTCGATAACCAGATCGGCGTCGGCCACTGCCTTGGCAAGATCGAGCTCTAGCTTGAGTGTGGAGTAGGCACGCTCGACGGCGGCGAGCGCCGCCTCCTTATCGAAGGGCTGGTCGCTATCGGCGATACCGGCACACCACTCGCCCGTGCCGTCCGCCATGCCCTCGATAGCCGCGATGTACTCCTCGCGCACATGATCGATCTTGGGCTGAGTGCGGCCGATGCTGCCCTCGCTGCGCAGCCAGATCGTCACATCGAAGCCGCAGTAGGCAGCCTGAAAGGCAATCTGGCTTCCCAACACGCCGCCACCGGCAACACAAACGGTCTTGTAGCTCATAGGAACAGTCCTCTCTTACGTAATTCCATGGATGTGTATTTATTCAACCGTAAGGATGACGCGCGCTAGAGGTGGGTTCCATAAACGGACGGTATTTTGCGGCGAACGACTACATATGTTCATTATCTCAGGGTTCCAAGGGCGATTTTTGGTGCCACTGACACGTAGCTTTCGGAAGAGGTGATAGTTGGGGCGTTTACGCAGCATACGTCCAGCAAAAACGGGTGGTAGCCGATACGGCTACCACCCGTTTGTCTCATATCTAGCACATAGCAGGCCAACTACTTCTTAATGCCACGTCCCAGACGCTTGGCGACCGATGCAACGGCCTCCTCGCTGACCGAGCCACAGCTCACGCAGCCATCATGGGCATGCATCTGGCCGGTGACCTCGTCCATCGCGAGCGGCGCCACCTTCTCGAGCTTAAAGCCCTTACCGGCGCGCATGTTTTCCTTGGCCACGCTGATCATGAGCTTAATGCGGTTGAGCTGGTTGACCTCGGACGCGCCGGGGTCGTAGTCCACTGCGACAATGTTGCTCTCGGGGTGCCGACGGCGCAGCTCCTTGATCACGGCCTTGCCCACCACGTGGTTAGGCAGGCACGCAAAGGGCTGCGTGCAGATGATGTTGGGCGCGCCATGGTCAATCAGGTCGAGCATCTCGGCCGTGAGCAGCCAGCCTTCACCCATGTTGTTGCACACCGAAAGCACCGTACGGGCCTTGTCCGCCATGGTGCCGATGCGCTCGGGCGCCTCAAAGCGGCGGGACTTTTGGAGCAGCTCTTCCACCGGCGTACGCATCCAGTCCACGAGCTTGATGAGCGCCTGCATACCAGCGCGCGTGGTTGCAGAGCTTCCGAGCTCATCCTTCTGCAGCTCGGCGTTGCTCATGGAGTACAGGAAGAAGTCGAGCAGGCCCGGCACCACGGCCTCGCAGCCCTCGCGCTCGATAACGTCGACCACGTGGTTGTTGGCTGTGGGGTGGAACTTGACCAAGATCTCGCCGACCACGCCCACGCGCGGCTTGGTGCCCTCACCCACGAGCGGCATGGTGTCGAACGCGCGGATGGCCTCGCGGCACAGCTTGGTGTAGTTGTGGCGGTTGAACTTGGGCGCCAGCTTGCGGGCGCGCGCCATGTACTCCTCGTAGAGTGCGTTGGCGGCACCGGGCGTAGCCTCGTATGGACGACAGCGATAAAGCATCTGCATCATCACGTCGCCAAAGAGCACCGCGTAGACTGCCTGCTTAAGCAGCGCCGGCGTAATCTTAAAGCCGGGGTTGTCCTCACCGAGCGCCACCGCCGAAAGCGAGATCACCGGAATCTCGGGGTGGCCGCTCTCGCGCAGGGCCTTGCGGATGAGTGCGATGTAGTTGGTGGCACGGCAGCCGCCGCCGGTCTGGCTGATAACCACGGCCGTCTTGGACAGGTCGTACCGGCCGCTCTCGATGGCCTCCATAATCTGGCCGGTCACCAAAATGGACGGATAGCAAATGTCATTGTTCACATAGCGCAGGCCGGCCTCGACGGCGTCGTGATCGGTCGAGGGCAGCAGCTCCAAGTTGTAGCCGGCACCGCGGAACACCTCTTTGACCAGGTCAAAGTGGATCGGCGCCATCTGCGGGCACAGGATGGTGTAGCCCTCCTCGCGCATCTGCTCGGTAAAGGGCACCTTGGGCCACGCGGTCGATGCGCTCTCGCGCTGAGCCTCGAACGTGTACTTGCGGCTCGCGAATGCGGGGGCATCCGTGGAGGGAGCCACCGGCGCGGCATCGCCCTGCTCGTAGGTCTCGCCCGCGGCCGCGGCCTCGGCCAAGCGCTCGGCCTCCTGGTCCTTAAGCGCGGCCATGAGCGAGCGGATGCGGATGCGCGCGGCGCCCAGGTTGGACACCTCGTCGATCTTGAGCACGGTGTAGATCTTGCCGCTGGCCTCCAGAATCTCCTGCACCTGATCGGTAGTCAGAGCGTCCAGGCCGCAGCCGAAAGAGTTGAGCTGGATCAGGTCCAGGTCGTTGCGCATCGTCACAAAACGGGCGACGGCGTACAGGCGGCTGTGGTACATCCACTGGTCGACGACGCGGATGGGGCGCTCGGGCTTCACCAGGTGCGCAAGCGAATCCTCGGTAAAGACCGCAAAGCCAAAGCTCGAGATAAGCTCGGGCAGGGCGTGGTTGATCTCGGGGTCGTTGTGGTAGGGGCGACCGGCGAGCACGATGCCGTGACCGCCATGGTCCTCGACCCACTTAAGGGCCTCCTCGCCCATGGTCTGGATGTCCTCGTGGAAGCGCGCATCGGCCTCAAAGGCAGCGTTGACGGCGGCATCGACCTCGGAGCGCGTGATCTTGGGACCGCGCACGCGACCGCGACCGGCTTGCGAATCGGCCACGCGGTCGACGGCGAGCACCTGGTACAGACGGCGCTTGAGCTCGGTCTTGTCGTGATAGGGCACAAACGGGTACAGGAACTCGATGTTCTGCTCACGGATCTCGTCGATATTGAGTGCCAGCGCCGTGGGGTAGCTCATGACGATGGGGCAGTTATAGCAATTGCCAGCCGTCGGATCCTCCTTGCGCTCCCAGCGCACGCACGGCATCCAGATAAAGTCGACATCGCGGTCGATAAGGTTCATCACGTGGCCGTGGCTCATCTTGGCCGGATAGCACACGCTCTCGGACGGCATGGACTCGATGCCCGCCTGGTAGGTCTTCTTGCTCGACTGGTCGGACAGCTGCACGCTAAAGCCCAAGCGCGTAAAGAACGCGTGCCAGAAGGGGTAGTTCTCGTACATGTTGAGTGCGCGCGGGATACCCACGGTGCCGCGCGGGGCCTCGTCGGGGCTCAGCACCTCGCGATTAAAGAGCAACTCGTTTTTCTTTTTGAAGAGGTTAGGGGCCTCGGTCTTTTGCTTTTTGTGGCCGGCGCCCTTCTCGCAGCGGTTGCCGGTAATGAAGCGCCTGCCGCCGCCAAAGTCGTTGACGGTGAGCTGGCAGTTGTTGGAGCAACGGCCGCAGCGGACGTGCTTTTGCGTCACAGTGAGGTGCGCGATGTCCTCGGCCGAAAGGATGGTCGAGGTGCCGTCGGCGCCAGCGCGATCGCGGGCGAGCAAGGCCGCACCATAGGCGCCCATGCAGCCGGCGATGTCGGGACGTACGGCGTGAACGCCGGTGAGCTGCTCAAACGCGCGCAGCGTGGCATCGGACATAAAGGTGCCGCCCTGGACGATCACCTGGCTTCCGATCTCCTTGGGATCGCGCAGCTTAATGACCTTGAACAGGGCATTCTTAATGACGGAATAGGACAGGCCGGCCGCGATGTCGCCCACCGTGGCACCTTCCTTTTGCGCCTGCTTAACACGCGAATTCATAAAGACCGTGCAGCGACTGCCCAGGTCCACCGGAGCCTTGGCATGGATGGCGGCGTCGGCGAACGCGCGCACGTCCATGTTCATAGAGACGGCGAAGCTCTCGATAAAGCTACCGCAACCCGACGAGCAGGCCTCGTTGAGCATGATGTGCTCGATGACGCCGTCCTTTACGCGCAGGCACTTCATGTCCTGACCGCCGATGTCCAGGATAAACTCGACGCCGGGCAGGAATGCCTTGGCGCCGCGCAGGTGCGCGACGGTCTCGATCTCGCCGGAATCGGCCTTGAGGGCCTCGATGAGCAGCGCCTCGCCGTAACCCGTGGTGGTCACGTGGCCGATGGTGCAGCCGGCGGGGATGTGGTTATAGAAATCGGCCATGATGACCTTGGCCGTACCCAGGATGTCACCGTTGTTGTTGCCGTACCAGGTATGCAGCAACTGGCCGTCCTCACCCACAAGCGCGGCCTTCATGGTGGTGGAACCGGCGTCGATACCGATGAACACGCGACCGGTGTAGCCTTCGAGCTTGCCCTTGGGGACGACCTCGGTGTCGTGGCGGGTCTTGAACTCGGCAAAGTCCTCGTCGGTGGCAAAGAGCGGATCCAGACGCTCGACCTCGGCGCCCTGTGTGTCACCCAGGGCATCGATGGCCTCGATGAGCTGCGGGAACGTGCTGAGCTTATTGGACTCGTGCGCCATGGCGGCACCGCTCGCCACAAACAGGTGAGCATTTTGGGGCACGATGCGGTGCTCCTCGTCCAGGTTGAGCGTGAGGTAGAAGCGATGGCGCAGCTCGGAGAGATACTGCAGCGGGCCGCCCAGGAAGGCGACGTTACCGCGGATGGGACGGCCGCACGCCAGGCCCGAGATGGTCTGGGTCACGACGGCCTGGAAGATGGAGGCGGCCACGTCCTCGGGGCGGGCGCCCTCGTTGAGCAGCGGCTGGACGTCGGTCTTGGCAAAAACGCCGCAGCGGCTGGCGATGGGATAGATGGTGGTGGCGTTGGCCGCGAGCTCGTTAAGGCCACTGGCGTCGGTGTGCAGCAGGGTTGCCATCTGGTCGATGAACGCGCCCGTGCCGCCGGCGCAGGTGCCGTTCATGCGCTGCTCGATGCCGTTATCGAAGTAGATGATCTTGGCGTCCTCGCCGCCCAGCTCGATGGCAACATCGGTGGCCGGGATGAGGGTCTCGACGGCGCGTTTGCTGGCGATGACCTCCTGGACAAACTCCAGGTCGAGCCACTGGGACAGCAGCAGGCCGCCCGAGCCGGTAATGGCGCAGGTCATTTGGGCCGTCGGCAGCACAGTCGCGGCGCCCTCGAACAAGTCGCGGGCGCAGGCGCGGACGTCGGTGTGGTGGCGCTGGTACTTGGCGTAGACGATCTGGTTGTCGTCGTTGAGCACGGCGAGCTTGACGGTGGTGGAGCCCACATCGATGCCCAGGTGCAGGTTGCCGTGGGCGGCCTCGGGGTTGAAGATTGCGCCTTCGGGGGCGTGGGCGGCGGCTGCGGGCTCGGCGGCGGTGGCGGGCTCGCTAGCGACGGACGTCTCCCCTACCGAGTTCTTGGCATCGGCAACTGCCTCGGCAACTTTCTCGGCAGCCGCGGTCGCGGCCTTCTGCGCGGCGTCCACCACGGTGGGCGCGGCCTCACGCGCGGCAGCGACCATACGGTCCTTGATGCCCTCGACGAGTTTGCTCATTGTCTCTCCTCTTAGTTGTTGGACTCGACGGTTGCGGGGGTGTCGGCCGCGTCCTCGAGCTGCAAGTTCAATAGCTTCATGCCGTACTCCGGCACGTTGATATCGATGGGTTGGCCATACAGGTCACCAGGGCGCACAAAAGCGAGCACCGTCATCATGCGCGCCATGGCCTCGGGCGATTCGGTGAGCCCACGCTCAAACCAGCGCTGAATCATGCCGACCTCGGCACTCACGACGTAGGTGACGTAGTAGTCAAAGAACGTGCCCAGCGCCAGGCCCAAAATGCCCGTCTGTGCACGCGGCACCACAGCCTCACGCGCGGTGTCGATAATCCTTTTAATGAAGGCCTGGTCGCCGCCCGGACCCAGCAGCGCACCGATCAAGTCGCGGTTGGCCGCAAGATAACGCAGTAGCTCAACCGAACCGGGCGCCGGCTCGAGCTCATCGATGTTGTGATAGAGATCGGGCAGCCGAGCTGCGGTGATGAGCTCAATACGCTCACGGATCTCGGCCAGCAAGCCGTCCTCGATTTGATTGATAAAGTCGGGGATATCGCGGTAATGCGAATAGAACGTACGGCGCGTAAGGCCGGCGCGCTCGGTGAGCGACGCGACGTTAATGCGCGAAAGGTCGCCGCTTTCGGCAAGCTCGCTGGCAAGTGCCTGGCGAAGGGCACGCTGTGAGCGAAGGGACCGGCGATCGCATTTCTCGAGCTGGGACAAGCGTCCTCCTTGTTACTCAGCCTGTGCGCTATTGCACAGTGCGAGTATTATTGCACACCGTGTGTATCAACACGTAAAGGCAATATTTGGGATGTGACAAAGCGGCAGTCCCTTTGTCACATTATTCGATGATGGTGCGGGAGTTTTGCTTGCGCATGGTGGCGAGCATGTGTTTGGGGACGGCATGGGCCATACAACTGCCGATGGTCGCGCTCGCGGCGGCCTTGGCGGCATCGCTGCCGTTTTTGGTCGCGTAACTGTGGCGGAAGCGCTTGAGCATGGCGATGTCGTTGCCGCCGTCACCGTAAACCGCGACCTCGTCCTCGGCAATGCCGTAGTAGCCCGCCAACCAGGCCACGCTCTCACCCTTGTTGCACGCCACGTCCGTGATCTCAAACATCACCGGATCGAACGGCGCGTTGACCACGCGGTCCGAGCGCTCGGCCAAATACGCCTTAAGGTCGCGCTCCAGCTCGGGCGAGGTCACGCGACAATTGATCTTGCATACGTCATGGCGCAGGATGTCACCGATCGACTGGTCGAAATATTGATCCTCGTGATACCCCCCACGTGCACGCATGCCGCGCATCACGATGCGCCTGATAGGACTGTCCTTTTTAAAGCCCGCCTGGTGCATCTCGAACGATCCGCTCGAGAACATGCCATCGGGCGTGGAGCAGTCGAAGCAAATGTCCGGGAACGCCCTGAGCAGCTCCTCGGTAACCTGCGGGTCGATGGTCCAGGTCTTGAGCACCTCGCCATGGCTGTTGCGTACGATGGATCCGTTGGAGCAGCAGGCGTCGAGTGCCAGACCTGTAAAGCCATGCTCGCCGATCGGCAGCGTCGAGCGCCCGGTCGCGGGAACCACATGCAGGCCAGCCTCGGTCAGCTCGCGAATGGCACGGCGAATGGTCCCGTCTGCCTCGTGCAGGGCGTTCAACAGCGTTCCGTCTAAGTCACTCGCAAACATCTTGATCATGGACATGCCTCTCCTTCGTCTGCACGATATTGTAGACGAGAACGGGCGCGCCCCAAGAGAGGCACACCCGTCAGGCGGTCGATTCTACACCGCGGCGGGGCCGTGTTCGCCGGTGCGGATGCGGATAACTTCCTCGACCGGCTCGACCCAGATCTTGCCGTCTCCAACGGCACCGGTGCGGGCGGCGTTGCAGATGATGTCGACAATTCCGTCGACATGCTCATCGGCGCAGATAAGGGTGAACTGCACCTTAGGGATCGTGTTGACAAGCAACTCGTTGCCGCGCACGTATTCCTTCCAGCCATGCTGCGCACCGCAGCCCTGCACCTGGTTGATGGTCATGCCACGAACATCGGCAGCAAACAGCGCGTCTTTGAGAACCTCAAGCTTCTCGGCACGAACGATCGCCGTAATCTTCTTCATAGTGAATTCCTCTCTTTTCTTTAATAAAGAAATGAACCGCTCATTCATGTGGCACGGGTTTTCCAGGTGCCCGAGATTGCCCCGAAAGAGGAGCGCCGCGTACTTCGGTACGCAAGCGACGGCTTGAGGGGCAAGGTCGGGTGCCTGGGAAAGCCGTGCCACTAGTCAAGTCCCGAGAAGGAGGGATACGCGCTCTCGCCGTGCTGACTCGCATCCAGGCCCAGCGCCTCGTCTGCCTCGTCCACGCGCAGGCTGCCGCGGAACAGCGCCTTGACCACCGCAGCGATCACCAAGTCGAGCACCAGTACAAGAGCGACCGTCACCACAATGCCCAAAATCTGCGAGATGAGCAGCGACACGTCGCCCGTGTAGAACAGGCCGCCCTTACCGGTCCACGAGAGCTCCGGCACGCAGAACAGGCCCGTGAGCACGCCGCCCAAGATGCCGCCGATGCCGTGGCAGCCAAACGCGTCGAGCGCATCGTCGTAGCCAAACTTGGTCTTAAGATGGCTGATAGCCAGGTAGCAGACAGGTGATACGATCAGGCCCATGACCAGCGCTGCCCACGGCTCGACAAAGCCCGCACCCGGCGTGACCACCACAAGGCCCGCAACCAGACCGGTGCTGGCACCCACCAGCGTGGGGCGACCGGTATGCACGCGCTCGACGACAAGCCACGAGACCATGCCCGCCGCGCTGGCCGTCACGGTGTTGAGGATGGCGAGCGCCGCCACGGCGTCGGCCTTAAACTCGCTGCCGCCGTTAAAGCCAAACCAGCCAAACCAAAACAGGCCGGCGCCCAGCGCCACAAACGGCACGTTATGCGGGCGGTAGCTCACCATGCCAAAGCCGCGACGACGGCCAAGCATTAAACAGAGAATCAGGCCCGTCAGACCGGACGAGATGTGCACCACGTCGCCGCCCGCAAAGTCGAGCGCGCCGATGATGTCGCCGATAAAGGAACCCTCACCGCCCCAGACCATGTGGGCGAGCGGCGCATAGACCACGAGCAGCCAAATGCCCAGGAAGGCCGTCATGGCACCAAACTTAACGCGGCCGGCCAGGCTGCCCGTGACGATAGCAGCCGTGATCATGGCAAACGCCATTTGGAAGGTGATGTTGATGATTTGAGGGTAGACGGCACCGTCCGCAGCATTGCCCTCGACCGCCTGCAGTACCTGGTTGAGCACCGGCAAGCACAGCAGCTGGTCAAGGCCTCCAATAAACGGGCTCGAGCCGTCGCCGCCGTAGGCCAGCGACCAGCCGGCAACAATCCACAGCACACCAACCAGACCAATGGCGCCAAAGCACATAAGCATGGTGTTGATGACATTTTTGCGCCTGGACAGGCCGCCATAGAAAAATGCCAGACCCGGTGTCATTAAAAACACGAGCATGGTGCAGATGAGCATAAACGTTGTCGATCCCGTATCGTACATTCGCTCCCCCTTGATCGCATGAACGTTGTCGGCGCCCATAATGCGGCCGAGGGGCAACTGGTGTAGACCAGATACGGCGTTGTTAAACGCTGCGTTGTCGAATGGAAACGGTGCCGCAATCTTGGAAACGGCACGGCAACGGGCGCGAAACGAACGGGAAATACGTGAGCAAGGGAGCCGTGAGCGTGCCCGTCCCGGCTAGCGCCGAAACAGCTCGTGGGCGCGGTCGCGGAGATTAGTTGCTCGAATGACGCCCTCGTAGCGATTGATGCGCAAGCGCGGGAAAGCATTGAAGAAGCGCAGGTCGCGACGGCTGAGCGACACACTCGGCACCGGACGGCTCATGCGCTTACCGGCAAGGCGACGACTGAGCGACGGACGCGGCATGCTCGGCGCGGCATCGGCCACGCGGCGGGCGGCAAGCGCCAGGCCGCGAGCACCATCCGAGATAAACGTCGGCATCGAAGCCTTCTCACGAAGGGCATCGAGCGCCGCGTCGCCCAACTCGGCCAGCCACGCGTTAACGGCGCGGCTACGGATATGCGTCTGCGCTACCGAGTCGATCGTCGAATCGGGAATACGTTCGAGCATGGAGTCCGAGGCATCGGCAAGCGACTCATTGATGCGGTCGGCAAGGTCGGCGCGCACACGCTCCAGCTGATCGGACAGGCGACGCCAACTGGCCAAAGAGCACACCGCGTCGACCATCATCGCGACCGCGACGATAAAGGCGGACAGCCGCACAATCAGCACCGGCAGATGGCCAAGCAGTCCCAGCAATGCCGGCTCCACTAAACGACAAATGCACAACGCGCCCAGGCCAAACGCGCAGGCCCAGTACAGGCAGATACGTCCGTGCAAGTTAAACGGCAGGTGCGAATAGTCCCAAAAGCGTGCGCCCGTTGTTTTTTCCAAAAGAAGGCCCACACTGTACTCGATTACACTGCACACAAGCGCCGCGGCGACAAATTGGCTCGAGGCATCCGGAATCCCGCGCAGCAAAAGCCAGCAGGCTATGCCGCCCACACCATAGATAGGGCAACACGGCCCCAGCAAGAATCCGCTGTTGGCAAAGCGTCCTTGGTTGAGCATGGCGCAGACTGTCGACTCCCATGCCCAACCGCAAAACCCGTAAAAGGCAAACGAGAGCACCAGTGCCGAGAGCGGACAGGCGGCAAGCGTCGCGCCGTCAAATGCCATGTCGATCGCGGTCCCCACCGTCTACCCTCTCCTCTTTTCGTTCGATTCTTCACTCACGCCATCGTCTGCCTCGTCCTTGCGCGGCAGACGGCCGGCGATCGTCTCGCGCAGAGCACACCATTTATCCGCCAGGCACACAATCCATGCCTCACGACACGTCGGCGGCACTGGCACCAGCGGAAACATATGGCGCACGATAATATTCCGCTCGCGCGACGTCAGCTCAAAATCTTCCTCCGCACGCGCCAGAGCAAAAAACGGATGCCGAAAGCCATGCAGCCGATGGCTTGGGTCGGGATCGTGCCAGTCATAAAGAAAGTAATCGTGCAGCAGGGCCCCGCGCAGCAACGAGGCGCGGTCGACGGAGATACCGACACGGCCCAAGCGCTCGGCAAAGGACAGGCTCGCCCGCGCTACCGAAGTCACATGTGCATAGACCGTCACATCGCCATGCTGGATAAACTCGCGCGTCAGGTCCAGACGGCCCGCCTGCGCCAGTTGACGGGCAGCATGGTCTACTTCGCACGCGATTTTCTCGGCACGAACGACATCGGACATGCTGCCTCCTTCCAGCGACTCACGGCGACAAGCCACAGCCTGCACGCATTGAATAAATCATCATCGAATCTACCAGTATGGCATCGGACAAAACGTTTTGCCCCACCAGTTGGCGAATTACCGCGCCGCCGTCACATATCAAACGCCAAAATGTGCGAGACTGTTTTGTGCAATTGTGCCGGCCGAGGGAGCGCCGGCGCTCGATTCGCATGGAGTAACCCACAACGATGCTGCTTACGCAAACGACAACGCCCGAGGACGTCAAGGCTCTCGACCGCGCCGAGCTTCCGCTGCTCTGCGGCGAGATCCGCCAGGCAATCCTCGAAAGCTCCGCCGCCGTCGGTGGGCACGTTGCTCCCAACCTGGGCGTCGTTGAGCTTACAGTTGCGCTTCATCGCGTGTTTAACTCCCCCATCGACAAGATTGTCTTTGACGTTTCGCACCAGACCTACGCCCACAAGGCGCTGACGGGGCGCGCGTACACCTATATCGATCCGGAGCGTTATGGTGAGGCTTCTGGCTTTGCCAATCCCGACGAGTCCGAGCACGACCTGTTTGCCATGGGCCATACCTCCACGTCGGTGAGCCTGGGCTGCGGCCTTGCGCACGCTCGTGACCTGGCGGGCGACACGTATAACGTCATTACCGTTATTGGCGACGGCTCGCTTTCGGGCGGCCTGGCGTTTGAGGGCCTTAACAATGCCGCCGAGCTCGACAGCAACTTGATCATCATCGTCAACGATAACGACCAGTCCATCGCCGAAAACCATGGCGGCCTGTATCGCAATCTGGCCGAGCTGCGCGCCAGCAACGGCACCTGTGAGCGCAACGTTTTCCGCGCGATGGGGCTCGACTACCGCTATCTGGACACCGGTAACGATGTGTTAGCCCTCGTCGACGCGCTGCAGGAACTGCGCAATATCGATCATCCCATCGTGCTGCACGTCTCCACCGCCAAGGGCAAGGGCTTTGAGCCAGCCCAGAGCGACCCCGAGCGCTGGCACCATGTGGGTCCGTTTGACATGGCAACCGGGCGCAAGCTCTGCCCGGGCCATCCGAGCGAGCCTGCGCCGCGCACCTATGCCGACATTACGGGCGAGGCACTCAGCGCCGCCATCGAGCGCGATCCGCAGGTCGTGGGCATCACGGCCGCCACGCCCTACATCATGGGCTTTACACCCGAGCTTCGCGCCGCGGCCGGCAAACAGTTCGTCGATGTGGGCATTGCCGAGGAGCACGCCGTGACCTTTGCCACCGCGCTTGCGCGCTCGGGCGCCAAGCCAGTCTTTGGTGTGTACGGCACGTTTTTGCAGCGCGCCTACGACGAGCTGTGGCACGACCTGTGCCTCAACGACACCCCCGCAACCATCCTGGTGTTTGGCGCGTCGATCTTTGGCTCCACATCCGAGACGCACCTCTCGTTCTTTGATATATCCATGCTGGGCGGACTTCCCAACATGCGCTATCTGGCACCGGCCTGCATGGAGGAATACCTGTCCATGCTGAGCTGGTCGCTCGACCACCGCGAGCATCCCGTGGCGATCCGCGTTCCGGGCATTGGCCTGGTTAGCCGCCCCGATTTGGCGCCCGCCGAGGACACCGACTACAGCACCGTTCGCTACGACGTGGTGCGTCAGGGCCGCGACGTTGCCGTGCTCGCGCTTGGCGATTTCTTTGAGCTGGGCGAGCGCGTGACAAACCGCTTGGCTGCCGAATACGGCATAGAGGCCACGCTCGTCAACCCGCGCTTTGCAACCGAGCTTGACCGCGAGTCTCTCGATGGCCTTGCCGCCGAGCATCGCGTTGTCGTCACCCTCGAGGACGGCATCTTGGACGGTGGCTGGGGCGAGCGCGTCGCGTGCTACTTGTCCTGCACGCCCGTGCGCACGCGCACCTTTGGCATCGCCAAGGGCTTTCCCGACCGCTACGATCCCAACGAGTTGCTTGCTCAGAACGGCATAACGGTCGAGAACATGGCCGCCGAAGCGGTACGCCTGCTGAACGAGTAGAAAAACCTCCGCAAGGGAAGCATCCCTGCGGAGGTTTTTATTTTCCCAACTCAATTGTCTCGATCTGTAACACCTAGAGGACAAATCCTCGCCCAATTGTTACAGATCTAGACAAACCGTCTTTGCCCCTGTTGTTTGTCTCAATCTGTAACAGATAGAGACCTTTTGTCCGTCCAGATGTTACAGATCGAGACACTCAAATCCCCCTAAAGAGAAAATCTCAATCTGTAACAGTTACTCGGCAAAAATGGCTGCAGATGTTACAGATCGAGGCAAAACAGCGAGGCGGGCCGCCATATGTCGCGTTGCCGCCATTATAGCGACCGCCGCGAGCGACCATGCTGTCCGCAAAACGCTATCTCAGCTGTAATAATCGACGTTTGCCCAGATAAAACCTGCCAAAATAAACCTGTCCCTTTTTGGTAGGTAGAATTACCCATAAGGTAAGTATGTTTCTGAGTTATTTCGTGTTGACCCATTTGAGCGCGATAGGGTATAACTCTATTCAACCGCTAGGGATTTTATTGAGAAAGGTGTTCTACCATGAGCAAGAACCTCTCCCAGCAGGTCGTTCTCGACCGTCGCGGCTTCATCGCCGCCACCTTTGCAACCGTCGCCGGCCTTGGTCTTGCCGGCTGCTCCGACACCAGCGCCGAGGCCGACAAGGGTTCCGCCGCCGGCTCCTCCAAGAGCCCCGAGGACACCGAGGCTTCCACCACGCTCGATGCCAAGGCATTCGACAAGCTCGTCGACAACGGCCCCAAGGCCGATGATGACGCCATCGCCGCCAGCACCTGGGCCACGGCCGTCAAGGACGCCGGCGTCTTTAAGATCGGTGGCGTTCAGACCTCCACGCTCTTCTCCCTCCTCAACGAGAAAGACGGCAAGACCCGTGGCTTCGACGCCGGCATCGCGCAGCTCCTGTCCAACTACATTCTGGGCGAGAACAAGGTCGAGATCACCCAGGTGACCTCGGACACGCGTGAGTCCGTCCTGCAGAACGGCCAGGTCGACGCCGTCTTTGCCACCTACACTATTACCGATGAGCGCAAGAAGCTTGTCTCCTTTGCCGGCCCCTACTACTACACCCAGCAGGCCATCCTGGTGCTCGCCGACAACGACGACATCAAGAGCGTCGACGACCTGGCCGACAAGAACGTCGCCGTCCAGTCCGGCTCCAACGGCCCCGCCATCCTGGAGGAGTTCGCCCCCAAGGCCAGCCAGCAGGAGTTCAAGACCGACGAGGAGGCCCGCCAGGCACTTCAGCAGGGCCGCGTTGACGCCTACGTCATCGACAACAACATGCAGCAGAGCGCCCTGGTCCGCGAGCCCGGTAAGTACAAGATCGCCGGCAAGCCCTTCGGCAGCAAAGAGCCCTACGGCATCGGCCTGCCGCTCGATTCCGACGGCGTCGCCTTTGTCAACGACTTCCTTAAGAAGATCGAGGACGATGGCACCTGGACCGAGCTGTGGCAGATCTGCATCGGCGATCGCACGGGCGACACCAACGTTCCCGAGCTGCCCGAGATCGGCGCCTAGACAGCGAGCCCTGTAACGGCCGCTACGAAACCATACGGAAACGCACGATGCGCTTTATTGCGCTAAACTGTTTCCACACTGAGTTGTCGGGGCTTCCGTACACACGGGAGCCCCTTTCCTTATCGGCGGGAGGTCCGCATGAGTCTCTCCGAGCTCTGGTCGCTCTATGGCCAGAACTATATCGACGCGCTGCTAGCAACCTGGGGCATGACGCTTGAGTCGTTTGCCATCGCCATGGTGCTGGCCGTCGCTGTCACCGTGATGCGCGTGTCGCCGCTCAAGCCGCTGCGCATTTTTGGCGACCTGTATGTTCAGGTCTTCCGTAACATCCCCGGCATCGCGCTGCTTATCATCGTCGTCTATGCGCTGCCGCCGCTCAAGGTCGTCCTGCCCTACCGCACCTGCGTTATCGTCGCCACGGTCCTTTTGGGCTCGGCCTTTGGCTCCGAGAACTTTATGAGCGGCATCAACACCGTCGGCGTCGGCCAGGTGGAAGCCGCGCGCTCGCTCGGCATGAGCTTCAGCCGTATCCTCGCCAAGATCGTGATTCCGCAGGCGCTGCGCTCGAGCGTGCTGCCCATGACCAACCTCTTTATCGCCGTCATGCTCACCACCGCACTCGGCAGCCAGGTACCGCTTCAACCGCAGGAGCTCACCGGCGTGGTGAGCTACATCAACACGCGCTCGCTCGGCGGCGTCGCCGCGTTCTTTATCTCGGCGCTCGGCTACCTGGGCACGGCCTTTGTGGTGAGCCACATTGGCAACTACATCGATAAGAAGGTGAGGATCCTCCGATGAGCAAGCACTCCTCTTCTGCGCTCACCATGCGCGATGCGCTTTACGAGGCTCCCGGCTCCAAGATGCGCGCCAAGATTCGCATCGGCACCGCTATCTCGCTTGTTGCCGTCGCCGCGCTCGCCGTCCTCGTGTTGCAGCGCTTTTATGTGACCGGTCAGCTTTCGGTCCACTATTGGTATTTCTTTACGCACCTCACCACCTGGAAGTTCCTGCTTGCCGGCTTTGAGGGCACCGTTAAAGTCGCACTCACCGCTGGCGCCATCGCGCTGGTGTTGGGCCTAGCCCTTATGCTCGGCCGCACCAGCGACATTAAGCCGCTGCAGCTGGTCTGCCGCGTGCTCACCGATTTCTTCCGCGGCGTACCGAGCCTGCTGTTCATCTACTTCTTCTTTTTGGTGCTGCCTCAGTACAAAATTGCGCTGCCGTCGTTTTGGATGCTCACGCTCCCCGTCGCGCTCGCTGCAGCCGGCGTGCTGGCCGAGATCTTTCGCGCGGGCGTCAACGCCGTACCGCGCGGGCAGGTCGAGGCAGCCCAAGCGCTCGGTCTCTCCAAAGCTAAAATCACCTTTAAAATCGTGCTGCCGCAGGCGATTCGGTTTATCATTCCGTCGTTGATTTCGCAGCTTGTGGTCGTAGTCAAAGACACCACCGTCGCCTACGTGGTGAGCTACCCCGACCTCATGCAAAATGCCCGCGTGCTCATTACCAACTACGACGCCCTCGTGTCGGTCTACCTGGTAATCGCGGTCATCTACATCCTCATCAACGTCGCGATCAACAAGGCCGCTGTCTACGTTTCGCACAAGACCGGCGCGACCATCATCCGCTAACGCTTTACCATTTCCAGTCATAAGGAGCCGAGCACCATGGCACAGAGCACCTCTTCCACCGGCAATCAGCCGCTGATCGAGCTCAGGCACGTCGATAAGCACTATGGCGATCTGCACGTCCTCAACGACATCAATCTCTCGGTCGACCGCGGCGAGGTCGTCGTCGTGATCGGCCCCTCGGGCTCGGGCAAGTCGACCATGTGCCGAACCATCAACCGCTTGGAAACCATCGACTCGGGCGAGATCCTCATCGAAGGCGAGCCCCTGCCGCAGGAAGGCAAGGACCTTGCCCGTATGCGTGCCGAGCTGGGCATGGTGTTTCAGCAGTTCAACCTGTTCGCACATATGACCGTGCTGCAGAACGTCATGCTGGG
The DNA here is from genome assembly GCF_052118485.1 of Collinsella sp. LCP21S3_C7. NCBI lineage: Bacteria > Bacillati > Actinomycetota > Coriobacteriia > Coriobacteriales > Coriobacteriaceae > Collinsella > Collinsella sp. LCP21S3_C7. The sequence goes on from NZ_JBQKHC010000002.1 coordinate 185,542, forward strand.
ACCGGTCGACGTGCTGGGCGTCTCCAAGGACGAGGCCCGCGAGCGCGCCATGGACCTGCTGGGCCGCGTGGGCGTTGCCGAACAGGCCGATAAGGTGCCCGCACAGCTCTCGGGCGGCCAGCAGCAGCGCGTAGCCATCGCCCGCTCGCTTGCCATGCAACCCAAGGCCATGCTTTTTGATGAGCCCACGAGCGCCCTTGACCCCGAGATGATCAACGAGGTGCTCGAGGTCATGGTCCGTCTGGCCCAGCAGGGCATGACGATGATCGTCATTACGCACGAGATGAACTTTGCCCGCCGCGTGGCCGATCGCGTCGTGTTTATGGCCGACGGCCAAATCGTGGAAACCGGCACGCCCGACGAGTTCTTCGACCACCCCCAGACCAAGCGCGCCCAGGACTTCCTCAACTCCATCAAGGGCCACTAACCAGCAACCCCTTGGGACAAATCCATTGAAAGTGTTGTCCCACGTCTCTCATGCGCCCTGTCACCTTCAGATTCGAAAGCAGCACCCATGATCGGAACACGTACTTCCTCGTCCTATACCCCGCACGTCGACGTTGCCCCCGCCGACCGCCCGCTCATCCTGGTGGCGCCGCGTTGGGAAGAGGCAAAGCCGTTTTTAAGCGAGACACTCTCCCCCAACGAGGAAATCGCCAGTGTCTTTGTCGATGCCATCCTTGCCGCTGGCGGCCTGCCGCTGCAGATGTCCATCACCGAGGACATTGAGGTTATCCGTCATTACGTTGATATCGCCGACGGCATCGCCATTCCTGGCGGCCCCGATGTCAATCCCAAACGTTGGGGCGATGATCGACCCTACGACCCCACCCTCTGCTGCGAGATCCGCGATAGCTTTGAGTTTAAGCTGGTCGACGAGGTGCTCCGCGCCAAAAAGCCGCTCTTTACCACCTGCCGCGGCACGCAGCTGCTCAATGTCGCCACCGGCGGCACCCTGTGCATGGACGTACCGAGCCTGGGCGCGCGCGAGGGTCGCACGCAGTGGCGCCATACCCACGTGCTCAACGACCCCGTGCATCCCGTCGAGGTCGTGCCGGGCTCGCTTCTGGAGCGCGCGGTTGGCGGGCACAGGCTGATCCAGACCAACTCCGCACACCACTGCTGCGTCGAGCGTCTGGGTAAAAGCACGCGCTTGGTCGCCAAGGCAACCGACGGCGTTCCCGAGTGCATCGAGGTCGAAGGCCAGCCTTTCTGCCTGGGTGTGCAATGGCATCCCGAGTACACCTGGCAGACGCTCGAGACCGACTTTAACCTGTGGAAGTCGTTTGTCGAGGCGGCGGCCAAGGTAAAGCAGGCCCGCTAGTTCGCGAACCGCACAACAGATAAGGACGCCCCGCCGGCCACATGGTCCGACGGGGCGTCCCTTTGCCTAGCTTAAACCGAAGGGAACGCGACAACGTCCGCAGGGCGCTCCAGCGTCTCGGCAATGCGATCGCGCACTTCGAGCAGACACTCGATAAGCAGCGGATTGAAAGCGCCGCACTCACCGTCCAGAATCATCCGAATCGCCTCTTCTTGCGAAATGGCGTCCTTGTACACACGCACGCTCGTCAACGCATCGTACACATCGGCCACCGAGACCACCTGAGCGGCAATGGGGATATCGTCGCCCTTAAGACCGTCAGGATAGCCCGTACCATCCCAACGTTCATGATGCCAGCGGGCGATTTGGTACGCATAGTTCAAAAGGGCACTTCCTTCATGGTGTCTGTCCAGATTGCGCAGCATGTCGGCACCAATGGTAGTATGCGTCTTCATTATTTCAAACTCTTCGGGCGTCAGACGTCCGGGCTTGTTGAGAATCGCATCGTCGATCGACATCTTGCCGATATCGTGCAGCGCCGACGCCAACGCAATCGAAGAACGCTCCTCGTTGCCAAGAGAGTACTTATCGCTCCGTCGCGCCAAGTCGCCAAGCAGCAGCTCAGTCAACTTCTCGATATGCGTGACATGCCTGCCGCTTTCGCCATTACGGACTTCCATGACGCTCGCCATGATGTCGACGAGTATACGGCTGTTATTGACGCGCGCATTGTACTGCTGCGACAGCAGACTCGTCAGACGACGCTGTTTGGCATACAGTCGAATAATATTGTTGACGCGACGACGCACAATGCGGTCATCGAACGGGCGACTGATATAGTCCGAGGCGCCCAAATCGTAAGCACGTAACACCACGTCGTCGGTATCTTCGCTCGAGATCATAATAACAGGTAGGCTATCGAGGGCTGCCTGACGCGAAAGCTCGGCCAGCACCTCACAGCCGCTCATGTCCGACATGACAATATCGAGCAGCACGAGGGACAGGTCGCCACCATAACGGTCAACCGCATCGAGCGTGGCGCGACCGCTATCGGCTTCTAGAATGCGATAGTCGTCCTTGAGCATCTCTCCGAGGATGGACCGGCTCACTTTGGAATCGTCGGCAATCAGCACCAGGGGCTTTTGGCTTTGGAAGGCCTCGATGGAATCGGCATCGGTCACGACCGTACCGGCTTTTGTCTTAGCGTGGCTCAGTAACTGGACAGCGCGGCCAACGCCCTCATCGACTGTCTCGCCATGAATGCGAACGCCACCAACACATGCCGTCAAGCTCACGTACTCATGGCCCGGAATAATCGTGGCATGAACGGCATCGGATACCTGATGCAGGCGACGGGTGAAGTCATCGGAGGGAATATTGGGCATGACGACCACAAACTTGTCGCAGCCATAGCGCACAAGCTCGTCAGTCGAACGGATTCCGCTGCGTATGGCTGTCGCCACAGCACCGAGCGCAAGGTCGCCGGCATGACGGCCACACGTATCATTGACGACCCTAAAATCATCAAGGTCGATCATCGCAACGCCGGCATTCATGCGGGCGCTACGGAGCTTTTCCTCGTAATATCGGCGATTGCGCACGCCCGTCAGCACGTCGGTGTAGACAAGGTCCTCTTCTGTGGCCTCTTGCTCATCAATCGGACGCACCATCAGCAAGACGTGAGGCTCACCCTCGACCTTTAGAGGGCGCAGACGGGCGCGGTACTCAACACCATCGTTGAGCAGTTGCTCCGACACCTCACCCGAATCTGCCAAGGCCTCAAGACTCGACTGACGCAGACAAGGGCAGCGATCGCCGGCGAGCAAGCAGTTAGGCTCGCTCTTAATCTGATCGGCCGACAGCAAACGCACCACGGGGTAGGTCTTCGCGACGCGGGCGACCTCAGCGGCAGCCTCCTCGTCGGTTAGATTGGCCTCGTGACTATTGAGCATATGGGGCCCTTTCGATAGTTTCGCATGGTAGCGATGGGTTCCAAATGTTACAAGGGTAACACCTTGCCGATGCAGGTAAGCACGTGAATGCTGTTACATTTTTATGAGTTGGCAGGCGACGCGATTGAAGCCGCAGACGTGAGGTTTTGAGCACATTTGTTAACACGGCCGAAACGTTTGCGGGTGAAGGCTGTTTCGGCTATTGCAAGCGCTAGAGCCTCAGGATGCCACGAACAGTCTGGGCAGCCGCTGCCGGGCGATCGCGCAGGCCGTTGTGCGCGCCGGGAACCATTACGAGTGGACAGTCCAAAAGCTCAGCCGCCATCCTCGTGCCCGCCTCGCGGGGCGTGCCAATCGAGAGTTCACCCAAGAGCACGGCGGCCACCGTTTTCGACGCGCGAACGCTATCCCAATCGGGAACGCAGGTCATAGTAATCCCGTATTCGTTTGCCATGAAACTGCGGCCGTTGCGCAGGGCATGCTTGGCTTCTGCCTCGGTTAACTTGGGGGCCTCAGGGTCCGAATCGCCGATGGCGCCAAGGAAGGCCCGTAACGCCCTGGAGACCTTTCCCGCAGCGATCATCTCGAGCAAAACCGGGGCCGCGCCCAGGCCGGCGCCCTCATCCGTCACGGCAGGTTCATGCAGAATCGCACGCGAGATTATGGCGGGGTTTGCACGGAGAAGCTCCAGGGCCACCAACGTACCGGCACTGTGCGCGAGGACATTTGCCGGGGCGCCGGCATGTTGGATAACAGCTCGCAGGTCGGCAGCCTGAACTGCCAGATCGTAGCGTCCGTCTGCCGCATCGTCGCTCTCGCCGCAACCACGGCGGTCATAGGCAATGACGCGATAGCCACAGGCGAGCTCGCGGGCGATGCCGTCAAAAAATGTGCCGTCGACGCACGCACCGTGCACGCACACCAAGGCGGGCGCATCGGACGATACATCCGGGCCGGCATACTCGCGGCAGGCAATCGTGGTGCCCGCATTTTCGACCGTAAAATCCATGTTGTGATCCTATCGTCAACGCCATCAGGCCGCACCGAGGTGCGACTTGGACAGTCTGGCACCATGTTGCGCATACTTAAATGCGTTTACTGTACCCGACTCGCACCCTTTCATGATAGGGTTCCGAAAACTCACCAGGCTGCACAGTTTCGGCTTAGACAACAGTGTCCAGACCCGCGATTGGCACGGGGGCCAATGCTATGCTTAAGTGCAACTGTCCCGAGGAGCATATGCCTATGTCTACGTTTTTGAATGCCAGCCCCATCTTTGGGCCCGTCCGCAGCCGACGCCTTGGACTCTCGCTCGGCGTCAACATGATGCCTGCCAGCGGCAAGATTTGCACCTTTGACTGCATTTACTGCGAAAACGGACTCAACGCCGAACGCCCCTGCCACGAGCCACACAACACGGCTGCCGTGGTGCTCGACGCACTCGAAGCCAAACTACGCGAGATGACGGTCGAGGGTGAGCTGCCCGATGTAATCACGTTTGCCGGCAACGGCGAGCCCACCGCCGCACCGGAGTTCCCGCAGGCTATCGCCGGCGCTGTCGCGCTTCGCGACCAGTTGGCCCCGAACACCAAGATTGCCGTGCTTTCCAACGGCACGCGCGCCGACCGTCCCCAGGTGCATGATGCGCTCATGATGGTCGACGACAACATCCTCAAGCTCGATACGGTCGATCCGGCATTTATCCAGCTGCTCGACCAGCCCGTTGGTCCCTACGACGTCGAGCACCAGATCGAGACGTTCGCGAGCTTTGAGGGCCACGTTATCATCCAGACGATCTTTTTGACCGGTGAGTATCAGGGCAAGCCCATCGACAACACCGGCGAGGAGTACGTTGCCCCCTGGCTCGCGGCGCTTGAGCGCATTCGTCCACAAGAAGCAACCATTTACACGGTGGCGCGCGAGACACCGATCGCCGGCCTTACCAAAGCAGCGCCCGAGGTGCTCGACGCCATTGCCGCGCGCGTGCGCGCCCTCGGCATCCCCTGCCAGGTGAGTTACTAGCACCCGTCTGCCCAAGAGCAGCTAATTTGAACTGCCTCCCATTTCTTGGACATGAGAAATGGGAGGCTTTTTATGCGTGTCGACTTGAGGGTGAAGCACGACATCGAGGCCAGGAAGGCGGCGATCGGGCTCTTCGAGCGAGGCCACGGCTCCGAGTCGGCGGCGAAGGCGCTGTCGGTCCCGCGCGACACCGTGAGACAATGGCTCTACGTATACCGGTCGTTCGGAAGCGAGGTGCTGCTATCCATGGACGGCAAGCAGACCAGGTACACATACGAGCAGAAGGTCGCCGCCGCCTCCGCCGTCGTCGACGGCGGCATGGGCAAGCGGGACGCCATGGAGGCGTTCGGGGTCATGTCCCTGGCGCCGCTCAAGAGATGGTGCGCGCTCTACCGCGAGGGCGGCGCCGAGGCGCTCAGGCCCAGGCCCAAGGGCCGGCCGAGCGGTTCCAAGGCGAGGCCGCGCACGCGCGAGCAGGAGCTCGAGGAGCGCTGCCGAAGGCTCGAGACCGAGGTGGCCTACCTAAAAAAATTGCGTGCCCTGGTCGAGAGGGACGGACTCTGACCAGGGCGAAGGTCGAGGCCGTGAGCGCCCTGCGCGAAGAGGGGTACGGGCTGGGGTGCCTGCTGGAGT